>NZ_JAOPWY010000084.1 GCF_025965415.1 Nocardioides sp. | reverse complement strand
AGGTGCCTCGGGCTCCGCCGGGGGCGCCTCGGGCTCGGCCGCAGGGGCCTTCGGGCCGGGCTTCGGGCCGGGCCGGGCGGCCGGGGCGGCCTCCTCGACGGGGGCCGGAGCGGCGACCTCTGCAGGCGCCTCTGCAGGCGCCTCTGCAGGCGCCTCGGCCGGGGTCTCGGTCGGCGCCTCGGTCGCGGCAGGAGCCGGTGCGGGCTTGGGACCGGGCCGGGGAGCGGCCTTCTTGGCCGGCGCCTCGGTCGCGGTGTCGGCGGCGGGAGCGGAGGCCGCTGCGGCCTTCAGCTCGTCGCCGTACTGCTTCTTGAAGCGCATCTCGACGGGGGGCTCGACAGTCGACGAAGCCGACTTGACGAACTCACCCATCTCCTTGAGCTTCTCGAGAACGAACTTGCTCTCGACTCCGAACTCCTTGGCGAGTTCGTGGACTCGGGTCTTTGCCACGGTTGTTTACTACTCCTTCTGGTCCGTGACCCAGAAGAAGAGGGAAACGGAACAGCTAGTGGGTGTGCACACTCATTACGAGTTACTCATCGAGTGCTCATGAGCTGTGTGCTCCAGTTTCTGGTCGGTGCTGCTGTGATTCGGACTGGTCGTGCTGGTCGTGCTGCAGTGCGGCGAGGTAGTCCCCCACCGGTGCGTCGGCGAGCGTGCCGCCCGAGCGGAGTGCCCGGGGGAAAGCCCTGCGTCGCACCGCGAGCTGCCAACACTCGTGCGTGGGGTGCAGGTGCGCCCCGCGTCCGGGTGCCCGGTGGTCCGGATCGGGCACCAGGGCCGGTCGGCCCTCGGCGTCCGAGCCTGCGACCACCCGCAGCAGCTCGCTCGCAGCGGCCCTGGCCCGACAACCCACACAGGTCCGGACGGGTCCGGGCGCAGAGTTGTCAGACGTGGTGGCCACTGCAGTCCACTCTACTGCGTGGGGCCAGTGGTTTACGAACTGGGAGCCGCGTCGGGATGCGGGGCCTCGTCCGAACGGATGTCGATACGCCACCCCGTCAACCGGGCGGCGAGCCGGGCGTTCTGGCCCTCCTTGCCGATGGCGAGGGAGAGCTGGAAGTCGGGTACGACGACGCGGCAGGAGCGGGTGGCCAGGTCGACGATCTCCACGGAGGTGACCCGGGCCGGCGAGAGGGCGTGCCCGACCAGCTCGGCCGGGTCCTCGGCCCAGTCGACGATGTCGATTTCTCGCCGTGCAGCTCGCTCATCACGTTGCGCACCCGCTGGCCCATCGGGCCGATGCAGGCGCCCTTGGCGTTGACGCCCGGGACCGTGGAGTGGACGGCGATCTTGGTGCGGTGGCCGGCCTCGCGAGCGATGCCGGCGATCTCCACGGTGCCGTCGGCGATCTCGGGCACCTCGAGGGCGAAGAGCTTCTTCACCAGCGTGGGGTGGGAGCGAGAGAGCGTGATCTGGGGTCCGCGCATGCCCTTGCGGACGGAGGTCACCAGGCACTTGATGCGCTCGCCGTGGACGTACTCCTCCCCCGGCACGCGCTCGCTGACCGGGAGGATCGCCTCGAGCTTGCCGAGGTCGACCATCACGTCGTCGGGGTTGCGGCCCTGCTGGATGACGCCGGAGATGATGTCGCCCTCCTTGCCGGCGAACTCACCGAACCTGATCTCGTCCTCGGCGTCGCGCAGCCGCTGCAGCATGACCTGCTTGGCGGTGGTGGCCGCGATCCGGCCGAAGCCGACGGGGGTGTCGTCGTACTCCGGGCCGGCGGTGCCGTCCTCGTCGATCTCGCGCGCCCACACGGTCACGTGGCCGCTCTTGCGGTCCAGCTCGACGCGCGCGGGGCGCTGGGACTCGGTGGCGCGCTGGTAGGCGGTGAGGAGGGCCTGCTCGATGGCCTCGGCCAGCACCTCGAAGGAGATCTCCTTCTCGCGCTCCAGCATCCGCAGGATGCTCAGATCGATGTCCATCAGTCGTCCTTTTTCTCGGTCTTGCGGTTGAACTCGACCTGCACGAGCGCCTTGGCCACGTCGGCGTAGGCGACCTCGTGCTGCTCGCCGTCCACGTCGAGCGTCGCGGCGGTGTCGTCGGAGGCGAGGATGCGTCCGGTCAGGCTGGTGCCGTCGGCCAGCGTGGCCTTGACCAGCCGGTCGGCGTTGCGGCGCCAGTGGCGCGGCAGGGTCAGGGGGCGGTCGACGCCCCGGGAGGTGACCTCGAGGGTGTAGGGCATCTCGCCCATCACGTCGGACTCGTCGAGCACGCGGGAGACCTCGCGGGTCGCGTCGGCGACGTCGTCGAGGGTCACGCCACCGTCCTTGTCGACGGCCACCCGCAGCACGCGGCGCTTGCCGGCGGGGGTGAGCTCGACGGCCTCGACGTCGATCTCCATCACTCTCAAGGGGTCGATCAGCTCCGCTTCGATGCGGTCCCGGGTGGCGTCCTGGTGGGGGGTGCTCATCGGTGGCGACCTCCTTGTGCAGTTGTTGTGGGATCACGATAGCGGCCCTCGCCGAAGGACGGTCATCCCCTGCCGACTGGTCCGGTCCGGCCGGTCACCCGGTTAGGGTGCGGGCGTGCCCGGTCGCCCGCTCTCTCGTCGTACGACGCTGGGCTCGGCGCTCGCCGCGCCGCTGGTCCTGGCGGCGTGCGACATCGATCCGCCCGTGCGCGGGGGCGGCTCGACGCCCGCCACCCAGTCGCCGCCGCCGGACTCCGAGCTGGTCGCGGCGGTCGTGGTCGAGCTGGTGCGGGCCCGGGC
>NZ_JAOPWY010000065.1 GCF_025965415.1 Nocardioides sp. | reverse complement strand
CGCTGGTCGACGCCGCGCGCGCCGCGTCGCTCGGCCGGCCGGCGCTCGTGGTGTCCGCCCGGGAGGAGCTGCCCGCCACCGTCGCCTTCTGGGAGCGCCACGGCTTCGTCGAGACCTCCCGCTCGAGCCCGAACGTCGAGCTCGCGCTGGCCCTCGACACGACCTTCGAGGCACCGGAGGCCGAGCAGATGCGCGACCTGGGCGAGCAGGTCGGTCGCAGCCTGGTCGCCGGCGACCTCGTCGTGCTGACAGGCGAGCTCGGCGCCGGCAAGACGACCTTCACCCAGGGCCTCGGCGTCGGCCTGGAGGTCCGCGGCGGCGTCACGTCACCCACCTTCGTGATCGCCCGCGTCCACCCCTCCCTCGTCGCCGGTCCCGACCTCGTGCACGTCGACGCCTACCGCCTCGGCGGCCTCGCCGAGCTCGACGACCTCGACCTCGACACCTCGCTCGACTCCGCGGTGACGGTGGTCGAGTGGGGAGCCGGGCTCGCCGAGGGCCTGGCCGACTCGCGCCTGGAGGTCGTCATCGAGCGCGCCGTGGGCCAGGGCGCGTGTGACGAGCTCGACCCGCGCCGCGTTTCACTCCGCTGGGTCGTCGGACAGTAGCCTCGTCGCCGTGCTCCTCGCCTTCGACACCGCCACCCCGCTGGTGACCGTCGCCCTCCACGACGGCGAGCGGGTGGTCGTGGAGCACTCCTCCGAGGAGCCGATGAAGCACGGCGAGCACCTCGCGCCGCTCATCGCCCGGTCGCTGGAGGACGCGGGGATCGTGCGGCAGGACCTCACCGCGATCGCGGTCGGTGTGGGGCCGGGTCCGTTCACCGGCCTGCGGGTCGGCATCGTCACCGCACGCACGCTCGGGTTCGTCCTCGAGATCCCGGTGTACGGCGTGTGCTCGCTCGACGCGATCGCGCTCGAGGTGGTCGGCACCGCGGCCGCACCGGGGAGCTTCCTGGTCGCCACCGACGCCCGCCGCAAGGAGGTCTACCTCGCCTCCTACGACGGCGACGGACGGCGACTGGAGGGCCCCGTCGTCACGAGGCCCGCCGAGGTCGCCACCGACGCGCCGGTCGCCGGAGCCGGACCCTCGCTCTACCCCGACCACTTCCCGCGGGCGATCGCCCCGACCCGACCGAGCGCCGGCTGGCTCGCGACCGGTGTGACGTCCGAGCTCGTAGACTTGCTCGACCCCGAACCCCTCTACCTCCGGCGCCCCGACGCGGTCGCCGGCGCACCCAGAAAGCCCGTGTCGTGATCCGTCCCGCTGTCCTGGCCGACCTCCCCGCACTCAGCGCGCTCGAGCAGGAGCTCTTCGGCGCGGACGCCTGGAACGAGGCGCTGATCCGCCAGGAGATCGAGGGCCCGGGGCGCCGCTTCGTGGTGGCCGACGACCTCTCCGGCTACGCCGTGACCATGACCGCGGGCGACATCGTCGACCTGCTGCGCATCGGCGTACGCCCCGACGCCCGCCGCGACGGCTTGGCCACCCGGCTGCTCGACGAGCTCCTCGTCGACACCGAGGACGCCTCCCGCATGCTGCTCGAGGTGAGCGTCTCCAACGCGGCGGCGCTCGGCTTCTACGTCGCCCGTCAGTTCAGCGTGATCGACGTACGCCCCCACTACTATCGCGACGGGTCCGAGGCCCTCGTGATGTGCCGCTGGCTGCCCGGTGCCGCCCGCGTGCAGACGGCGACCGCCCATGACTGACGAGCCCCTCGTCCTGGGGATCGAGACGTCCTGCGACGAGACCGGCGTCGGCATCGTTCGAGGCCACACCCTGCTGGCCGACACGGTGGCCAGCAGCGTCGAGGAGCACGCCCGCTTCGGCGGCGTCGTGCCCGAGGTGGCCAGCCGCGCGCACCTCGAGGCCATGGTCCCGACGATCGAGCGGGCGGCCGAGACGGCGGGGATCTCGCTGAGCGACATCGACGCCGTGGCCGTCACCAGCGGCCCCGGCCTGGCCGGCGCGCTGCTCGTCGGCGTCGCCAGCGCGAAGGCACTGGCACTCGGTCTCGGCAAGCCGATCTACGGCGTCAACCACCTCGCCGCGCACGTCGCGGTCGACCAGCTCGAGCACGGCCCGCTCCCCGAGCCCTGCCTGGCCATGCTGGTCTCCGGCGGCCACTCGAGCCTGCTCGAGGTCGCCGACGTCACCGTCGGCGTCGAGCCGATGGGGTCCACCATCGACGACGCCGCGGGGGAGGCCTTCGACAAGGTCGCGCGCCTGCTCGGGCTGCCGTTCCCGGGCGGCCCCCACATCGACCGCGTCGCCCGGAGCGGCAACAGCGTCGCGATCGACTTCCCGCGCGGACTGTCCGCCAAGCGCGACCTGGAGCGGCACCGCTTCGACTTCTCCTTCTCCGGCCTCAAGACCGCTGTCGCGCGCTGGGTCGAGACCCAGCAGCGCGAGGGCGTCGCGATCGACGTCGCCGACGTGGCCGCCTCCTTCCAGGAGGCCGTGTGCGACGTGCTCACCCGCAAGGCGATCGATGCGGCGACGAGCCGCGGGATCGAGGACATCCTGATCGGCGGCGGCGTCGCCGCCAACAGTCGCCTGCGGGCGATGGCTGTGGAGCGCGCGACGGCGGCCGGCATCCGGGTGCGGGTGCCGCGCCCGGGCCTGTGCACCGACAACGGGGCCATGGTCGCCGCCCTCGGTGCCGAGCTGGTCGCGCGGGGACGTACGCCCTCGCGCCTCGACCTGCCGGCGGACTCCTCGCAGCCGATCACCACCGTCGTCGCCTGAGATCCCGGCTCCGCCCGACCTGCGGAGCTGCGGGACATGACGAAGGTCCCCGCCCGAGAGCGGGGACCTGCATCACGACGCCTTCGGCTGAGGTGGCCTCAGTCGAGGACGCCGGGTGCGACGTCGTCGTCGCCGAGCCAGTCCTGGTCGTAGACCAGGCTGTCACGATCGGTGGTCTTGTCGCGCTCGCCCTTGCGGCCGCCGCGGGTGCCTGACGTGCCGGTGCCGCTGCCGCGGGCACCGCTGGACCCGCGACCGCCGGAGCGTGAGGACGACCCGGTGCCCGCTCCCCGGCTGCCGGCCCCGCCGCGACCGGCGGAGCTGCCCGTGGACGCGCCACGACCTGTCGCCGAGCCCGCACTGCGGGACGCGGGGCTGCCGGTCGACGACGCGCTGCGACCAGCCGCGGAGCTGCCCGCCGAGCGGGAGAGCGCGCCGGGGCTGCCGGCACGGCCGGTCGAGCCGATCGCCCGGACGGGGGCCGAACCGCTCGTCGAGGCCGCTCCCATGGAGCCCGGTCGGACCGCGCCCGCCGCCATGCCGCCGGCACCGCCCGCCGCACCGAGGGCGGCGGCCGAGACGCCGGCCGACGAGACGCCGGCGCTGGGGGCGGCGGAGACGGAGGGGCCGGTGGGCTGGTAGGTGACGCCGTTCTGCGAGGTGCCGGTGACGGTGGTCGTCGGCCCCTCCGTGTTGACGTGCGTCGGGTGCTCGGGGGGAGTCAACGTGCCCGTCTCGATGACGACGGTCGGCGGGGGCGGCGTGGTCGTCGTGGGCGGCTTGTCCTTGCCCCCGTCGTCCCTGCCCCCGTCGTCCTTGCCGCCGTCGTCCTTGCCCCCGTCGAACGTGGGCTTCAGACCCCCGCCGTCGTTGCCACCGTTGTTGCCACCGCCGGTGACCGGAGGAGCCTGCGTGCCGGGGAGGTAGGTGCCACCGGGGCCGGAGGGCACGTTGGGCGGCGGCTCCGTCGGGTCCTTCTGGCCGTGGATCTCCTTCATCGGCGGGATGGCCCCGAGGAAGGCCGCGTCCATCTCCTTGGTGAGGGCGAGGGACTTGGCCTCCTGCTTGTCGTACTGGGTCTGCCACGCGCTGCGCTCGCTCTGGCGGGCCTGCGAGGCGTCTGCCTGGGCCTGGATCTCCTCGGCGGTGGGCTCGACCCCGGGTGTGCCGGCGGGCGCCTGGTAGGGCGACGGCTTGGCACCGAGGTCGGCGAGGGCGTCGCGCGAGTCGCGGGTGTCGGCGATCTGCTGGCCGACCTGGGTCAGGGCCTCACCAGCAGCGCGGAGCTGCTCGGCCTTGGTGATCATCGAGGTCGACGACTGCTCCATGCTCGCCCGCAGGGCCGGACCGGTCAGCGTCTGCTCACCGATGCGCAGCTCGGCCTGCTGGGCCGCCTGCTTGAGCGCGTCACCGAGGGCCCGGAGGTCGTCGGCCTTGTTCTTCCAGTCGTGGCCGGCACCCTTGATGGCGCCTTCCGCGGCGGAGTCGAGGTATTGGTCGAGGACGAGTCGACGGGGTCCCTTGGTCATCTGCTCAGTCCTCCTCGGTCGGCAGCGTGCACTGGTTGGAGCTGAAGGTGGGTGCGGCCACGCAGTCGGTGGAGGCCTGGATGAGGTTCATCGTGGCCGTGGTCTGCTCGGTGGTGCGCTCGACGTCCTTGCTGAACTCCTCGACCGAGGTGCCCATCCCGCGCAGACCGGCGGCGACCTTCTTGAGCTCGTCGGCGACCGCCTGGTGCGCCATCTCGGCGTTGGTGCCGAGGCGGTATCCCCCCGTGTACGAGTCACCGAAGGCGGCGCTGTGGACGGGAGCGACCGGGTTGGACTCGACTCCCTCGGCGGCCTTGTCGAAGGACGCCATCAGCGACGTGATGGTCTCGGGATCGATGTTGAGCCCCACCATGGTCTGGTTGAGCAGTTCCCTGTCTTCGAGCGGCAGCATGGTCTGTCCTTTCCCCCTGATCACAGAACCAAAACCACTTTATGTCGACGAGGTGGCGCTCGCGGCATCAATGCCCGCAGTTAGGCTCGGACCATGACTCCTCGGGGAACTCGTCGGTGCTCGCTCCTGGCCGTGGCCGCGGTGTCGCTCGTGGCGCTCGCGACCGGCTGCGGAGCGTCGTCGGCGGACCCCGACCCGTCGGACAGCCCGACGAAGGACGCCTCCGCGAGCACCTCGGAGTCCCCGTCGCCGACGCCGAGCGCCACCAGCACGGTCGTCGAGCCCGCCGACGGCAGGTTGATCAAGGTGCCCGGCGCCAGCATGCACGCCCTCGCGACCTACAAGCGCGTCAGCGACTACGGCATCGTCCAGGGCTACAACGACGGGCAGAGCTCGGTGACGTTCTCGCCCAGCCTGACCCGGGCGGCCTCGCTGGACGCCTTCGCCAAGGAGTGGATCAAGGAGCACGGCGGACCCAAGGTCAAGGTCCGCCAGGACGACACGGTCGCAGGTGGGAAGTACAGCGCCTGGCACGTGGTGGACACCGTGCACGACCCCTACGAGATCCAGCACGACTTCGGGATCATGTTCCTCGACTCCGCGTGGCTCATCGACATCAAGATCTACCTCGACGGGACACCCGAGACCCTCTCCGAGGACGAGCAGCAGCAGGTCATCGACAGCCTTCTCGCGAGCTTCAAGACCGACCTGGACTAGGACGTCCCCTCATCGGACGGCACCGGGCGTCAGGTGCAGGGACAGCGTGAAGTCGTCGTTGACCACCGGACCGGACACCCGCTCCACGGTGCCGTCGAGCCCCAGCCGTACGACGTACTGCTGGTTGCCGTCGACGTAGGTCGCCAGCAGGAACTGGTCGTCCTCCCACACAGCGGCGGCTACCCCCACCACGCGGTCACGGGCGCCGGTGACCTCGAAGTCGACGATCGACTCCCCGGTCGTGGAGTCGAGGACCGACATGGTGGGCGACGGCCCGTCGGGCACGTCGGCGAACCCGACCAGGTGCGTGCCGTCCGGGCTGAAGTCGCCCAGCCGGTGGTCGCAGGTCTCCCAGGCCGGCTCGGTCGAGTCTCGACCGTCGACCACGGCGGAGCACGAGTCGGCGCCGTCCACGCTCGTCAGGGCGGCGACCAACCCGGTGGCGGGGGAGGCGCTCACCGCCTTGACGATCCCGGTCAGCTCCAGGTTGGTGTCCCCGGTGGCGACGTAGGTCGCCTCCGTCCCGTCAGCCAGGTCGGTCTGCGCGACGACGACCTCCGAGGACGAGAGGAAGCCCACCGTGCGCACGGACGCGTCGCGGGTGCCGGCCAGAGCGCTGGAGACCGGCTCGGCCTCACGAGCGGTGTCGCTGTTCACGATCCGCCACTCGCCGACACCGTCGTACTCCGCCCAGGCGACCCTGGTGCCGTCCGCGGACACCGTGAAGTAGGTCGAGTCGACCGCCCCGTCCTCCACGGTGAAGGTGTCCGTGAGGATCTCGAGGACCCGGTTGCCCTGGTCGTCGGCGGGGCGCGTCGCCAGCCAGCCGTCGCCGTAGGGGGTGATCTGGTCCCAGCCGCCGGGCAACGCGTGCTCCTTGCCGTCGAGCAGCAGGCGGGAGCTCTCGCCCGTGACCACGAGCGGCACGCCCGGCGCGGCCCCGACCTCCGCGGCGCGGGGGTCGATCCGCACGGGTCCGGTGACCTGCGGGGTCCGGGTGGCGGGAGGTACGTCGGTGCGCGGGGTGGGCCCGTTCATCGCGAGCCCGACCGGGACGGCGATCGCGAGCACGGCGGCGACGACGGCACCGGCCGCCACCGCCCGGCGACGCTGGATCCGGCGGGCACAGCGGCGTACGTCGGTGACGGTGAACGGCGAGTGCTGGATCGGGTCGGCGCGGCGGTGGAGGGCCTCGTGGACCCGGTCCTCGAGGGGAGTGTTGGTCATCGTGCGTCATCTCCGGACTCGTGGGGGTGGTGCTCGTAGGGATTGAGGGACTGCGGGGCGCGGGCCCGCAGCCCTGCGAGGGCGCGGCTGGTCTGCGACTTCACGGTCCCGACCGAGATGCCGAGCAGGTCGGAGGTCTCGGCCTCGCTCAGCTGCTCGTAGTAGCGGAGCACCACCACCGAGCGTTGCTTCGGCGGGAGGGTCTGGACGAAGGACCAGAGCGCGCCGTCCACGCCGTCGTCGTACGTGTCGTGGGCGCCGGTCTCGGGCAGCGTGTCGGTGGAGTGCTCGCGGCGCCTCCACGCCCGTCGCCAGAGCGAGTTGTGCTCGTTCACCATGATCCGGCGGACGTAGCCGTCGAGTGCGCCGTGGTCGCGGATCCGGTCCCACGACAGGTAGAGCTTGGCGAAGGCGTTCTGGAGGAGGTCCTCGGCCGCCGCGTGGTCGCCGGCGAGGACGCGGTAGTGGCACCCGGGGTTGCATCTGTTTGGACGACGTTGAAAGGCTCCTCGCACCCCCCGACGTCAGGAGACATAGATGCAGCAGGTCAAGGCCGTGGTCGCCCTCGCCCAGGGTGAGCCGGTGCAGCTCACCACCGTCAACGTGCCCGACCCCGGTCCGGGCGAGGCGCTGGTGCAGGTGCAGGCCTGCGGGGTCTGCCACACCGACCTCCACTACCGCGAGGGTGGCATCAACGACGAGTTCCCCTTCCTGCTCGGGCACGAGGCCGCGGGCGTCGTCGAGGCCGTCGGGCCCGATGTCACGAGCGTCGCCCCGGGTGACTTCGTCGTCCTCAACTGGCGCGCCGTGTGCGGCAACTGCCGCGCTTGCAACCGCGGCGAGCCGTGGTACTGCTTCGCGACCCACAACGCGACCCAGAAGATGACGCTCGCCGAGGGCGAGCTGGCCGGCACGGAGCTGTCGCCGGCCCTCGGCATCGGTGCCTTCGCGGAGAAGACCCTCGTCGCCGCCGGGCAGTGCACGAAGGTCGACCCGTCGGCGCGTGCCGCCGCCGTGGGCCTGCTCGGGTGTGGCGTGATGGCCGGCCTCGGTGCGGCCATCAACACCGGCAACGTCGGTCGCGGCAGCACCGTGGCCGTCATCGGCTGCGGCGGTGTGGGTGCGGCGGCCATCGCCGGCGCCGCGCTGGCGGGTGCCTCGAAGATCATCGCGGTCGACATCGACGACCGGAAGCTCGAGATGGCGCGCTCGATGGGCGCCACCCACACCGTCAACTCCAAGGACGCCGACCCGGTCGCCGCGATCCGCGAGCTGACGCCGCCGCCGGACGGCACGGGGCACGAGGGTGGCGCGGACGTGGTGATCGACGCGGTCGGTCGTCCGGAGACCTGGAAGCAGGCGTTCTACGCCCGCGACCTGGCCGGCACGGTCGTCCTGGTCGGCGTCCCCACCCCCGACATGACGGTGCCGGACATCCCGCTGATCGACGTGTTCGGCCGCGGCGGGTCGCTCAAGTCCTCCTGGTACGGCGACTGCCTGCCCTCGCGCGACTTCCCGATGCTCGTCGACCTCTACCAGCAGGGCCGGCTCGACCTCGACGCCTTCGTGAGCGAGGAGATCGGGCTCGGCGACGTCGAGGCGGCCTTCGACAAGATGCACGAGGGCACGGTCCTGCGCTCGGTGGTGATCGTGTGACCGCGCGCGTCGACCATGCCGTCGTCTCAGGCACCTTCACCCTCGACGGGGAGACCTTCGACGTCGACAACAACGTGTGGGTGATCGGCGACGACGAGCAGTGCCTCGTCATCGACGCCCCCCACGACGTCGAGGCGATCCTCGAGGTCGTCGCCGGTCGGGCGGTCAAGGCGATCGTGTGCACGCACGCCCACGACGACCACGTGCGGGTGGCCCCGGAGCTCCGGCGCCGGGTGCAGGCGCCGATCCTGCTTCACCCCGACGACCGTCCGCTGTGGGAGCTGACGCACACCGGCGAGCTGTGGGACGTCGACCTCGAGGACGGCCTGACGCTCACGATCGGGGGTGCGGCCGTCACCGTGATCCACACACCCGGCCACGCGCCGGGTGCGGTCTGCCTCTACGTCCACGACCTCGGCTGCGTCTTCACCGGCGACACGCTGTTCCAGGGCGGTCCTGGGGCGACCGGTCGCTCCTACAGCGACTCCGACCTCATCGTGCGATCGATCCGCTCGCAGCTGTTTGAGCTGCCGGACGAGACGGTCGTCCACACCGGGCACGGCCCTGACACGACGATCGGCGCCGAGCGGGCGAACGTCTGACGCACGGTGCGCCCCCGCCAGGTCTCAGGCGACCAGCCAGCCCGGCGGTGGGCGCATCCAGGGCCTGTCGGCCAGGATCTGCAGCCGACGCTGCTCCCTGACCTCGTCGAGGTGCACGGCCTCGGCCGTCAGCTGCTGCAGCGAGGGATGGTCGACGGGGGTGCCGTTCATCAGGCGGTGGAGGTGCCTGAGTGAGGTGTGGAACGTGATCGACGGGTCCCGCCTGGCGCGCGAGCGCCTGCGCCACAGCAGCAGGTCACCCGTGGACCCGGCCGCGCGCGGGCACCACCATCCCGTGACGGTCAGGTCCACGTGAGCCGGGTAGCGACGTCCAGCCCGGTCGCGGGCGCCGTCGTCGCGCATCGGCTCCACCTCCTCACCGGTGTCGGCGCGGCGGACGCCGGCGCGCAGGCCGGCGAGCCGGAGCAGGTGCAGGAGCACCGCGACGCGGGGGCTGGTCCGGCCGGTCTCCCACCGTGCGACGACCGACTGCGAGACCTCGAGGGCGGCCGCGAGTCCGCGCTGCGACACGTCGAGGATCCGCCTGATCCGGCGTACGAGTCCGGGAACCCCTCCGTCGAACGGACCCATGAGGTAGTACTCCACCTCCTCGTCGGTCCATCCGTCCATGCTCATCCAGTCGAGCTCCGTGTCCATCCGTGTCCCCCTGTCGTGGTCGTCGCCGTCTCTCCAGTGCACCCGAGAGCACCGACAACCGGGCGGCGTCTTCCACAGCCCTGGTGCCGGTGCCTGTCGGGGACTCCCTCCGCAGTCGCACCTGAGTCGCTCAGAGACTCACGGCCGAGAGCTCGGCGGCGGTGCTGCTCCGGCGGCGCTTTGTTCGTGAGTCCCTGAGCGACTCACGAGCAAGTGGCGGGTGGTGGGGCAACGCGGAGGTGGCGCCGCGCTCGCTCGCGTTACTGTCGACAGGTGAGCCCGAACCCCTTCGTGCCCGACGACTTCGAGCCCCCGACCCGGCTGGTGACGGAGCAGTTCCGGCTGGAGCCGCTGGGACCGCAGCACAACGAGTCCGACCTCGCGGCGTGGATCTCGAGCATCGACCACATCCGGTCGACGCCCGGCTACCCCAATGGTGGATGGCCCCCGGAGGCCGGGATGTCGCCCGGGGCGAACCTTGCCGACCTGACGAGGCATGCGGCGGACTTCGCGGCGCGCAAGGGATTCACGTTCACGGTCCTCGACCCGACCGGCGGGCAGGTGATCGGTTGCGTGTACGTCTACCCGACGAGATCGCCCGACCACGACGTCCAGGTGCAGTCGTGGGTGCGTGCCGACCGGGCGGAGCTCGACGTCGTGCTGGCCGACGCGGTCGCCGGGTGGCTGGCGACGGACTGGCCATGGCGGGCCGTAGACCGCCACGGCCGTTGAGCATGCCAGTCGGTGCCTGCCACGAGGTTCGGTGGAGGTGGGGCGACGGTCCGCGTCGTGCCACGATGATGCGATGCGCGCGAGGCGGACACGGCTGACCAGGACGGGCCCGCTGCTGGCGACCCTCCTGCTCGCCGCCTCCCTCAGCGCCTGCGACAGCGCCGACGAGTCGAAGGACGAGACGGGTGCGGCCGACGGAGCCGTGGCGAGCAGCACGCCCACCGTCCCGCCGACGCCGTCAGAGGCGCTGGGGCTCGTCGAGGGCTGGGGGCCGGACCGCGCCGAGCTGGACCGGGCCGCGCGGACCGTCAGCCGGATGCGCCTGCCGGACCTGGCCGGGCAGGTCATCGTCGCCGAGTGGCGCGGCACGAGCGCTCCCGTGGCGCTCGTCCGCGACCTCCACCTCGGTGGTGTCATCGCCTTCGACTCCAACGTCGTCTCCGCCGCCCAGGTCACGGCCGTGAACGCCACGCTGACCCGGCAGGTGGGCCGGAAATGGCCGCTCTTCCTCGGGGTCGACCAGGAGGGTGGTGTGGTCGAGCGGATGCGCAGCGCGGCCACCCGCTTCCCGACGTTCATGAGTGCCGGGGCGGCCGGCGACCCCGCGCTCACGCAGCAGGCGTACGCCGCGAGCGGGAACGAGCTGCGCGGGCTCGGGTTCACCGTCGACTTCGCACCGGACGCCGACGTCACCTCGGGTCCTGAGGACCCGACGATCGGGTCGCGCTCGGCATCCTCGAGCCCCGACACGGTGGCCGAGCAGGTCGTCGCAGCGGCCAACGGATTCATGGAAGCCGGCGTGCTCCCCGTGATCAAGCACTTCCCCGGCCACGGGTCGGTGCCGGCCGACAGCCACCTCACCCTGCCGGTGCAGACCAAGTCACGCGAGGAGCTCGACGCGTCCGACCTCGTCCCGTTCCGCGACGCCGTCGAGGCCGGCCTGCCGGCAGTGATGGTCGGCCACCTCGACGTACGCGCGATCGATCCGCGGGTGCCCTCGTCGTTGTCCCGCAAGGTCGGGACGGACCTGCTGAGGGACGAGCTCGGCTTCGACGGGCTCGTGGTGACCGACTCGCTCGCGATGGCGGCGGTCACCCGGGGCCGCGACCCGGGGCGTACGGCGGTCCAGGCCGTGCGCGCCGGCGCCGACGTGCTCCTGATGCCTCCCTCGCCCGCCACCGCGCGCTCTGCGCTGGTGCGCGCCGTCAGGACGGGCACCCTCTCCCGCCGCCGCCTGGAGCAGTCGGCGGCCCGGCAGATCGCACTGCTGACGC
>NZ_JAOPWY010000046.1 GCF_025965415.1 Nocardioides sp. | reverse complement strand
CCCGTCGTCACCGTCATGGGTCACGTCGACCACGGTAAGACCGCGCTGCTCGATGCCATCCGTAACGCCAAGGTCGCTGCCGGTGAAGCCGGTGGCATCACCCAGCACATCGGCGCCTACCAGGTCATGGCCCACGCGGGCGAGACCAAGGAACGCCGCATCACCTTCATCGACACCCCGGGTCACGAGGCGTTCACCGCCATGCGTGCTCGTGGTGCCAAGGCCACCGACATCGCGATCCTGGTCGTGGCGGCCGACGACGGCGTCATGCCGCAGACGGTCGAGGCGCTCAACCACGCCCGGGCGGCCAACGTGCCGATCGTGGTCGCGGTCAACAAGATCGACAAGCCGGACGCCGACTCCACCAAGGTCCGCGGCCAGCTGACCGAGTACGGCCTGATCCCCGAGGAGTACGGCGGCGACGCGATGTTCGTCGACGTCTCGGCCAAGGCCGGGCTCAACCTCGACAAGCTGCTCGAGGCCGTCGTCCTGACGGCGGACGCCTCGCTCGACCTGCGTGCCAACCCGACGCAGGACGCGCAGGGCCTCGTGGTCGAGGCGCACCTCGACCGTGGCCGCGGCCCGGTCGCCACGGTGCTGGTCCAGCGCGGCACGCTGCGCGTCGGTGACTCGATCGTCGCCGGTCCCGCCCACGGTCGTGTCCGCGCCATGCTCGACGAGCACGGCAACGAGATCACCGAGGCCGACCCGTCGCGTCCCGCGATGGTGCTGGGTCTCTCGGCGGTGCCGGGTGCCGGCCAGAACTTCATCGTCGTCGACGATGACCGGATGGCTCGCCAGATCGCCGAGAAGCGTGAGGCGCGCGAGCGTGCGGCCATGCAGGCCAAGCGTCGCGTGCGTCGCAGCCTCGAGGACTTCATGGCCTCCATGGAGAAGGGCGAGAGCCAGGAGCTCAACCTCATCCTCAAGGGCGACGTGTCCGGTTCGGTCGAGGCCCTCGAGGACGCCCTCGCCAACATCGACGTGGGTGACGAGGTCTCGCTGCGCGTCATCGACCGCGGTGTCGGTGCGATCACCGAGACCAACGTCGACCTGGCCGCTGCCTCGGACGCCATCATCATCGGCTTCAACGTCCGTCCGCAGGGCAAGGCGACCCAGATGGCCGACAAGGAGGGTGTCGAGATCCGGCACTACTCGGTCATCTACCAGGCCATCGAGGAGATCGAGGCGGCCCTCAAGGGCATGCTCAAGCCGATCTACGAGGAGTCGACCCTCGGTCAGGCGGAGATCCGCGAGATCTTCCGCTCGTCCAAGGCCGGCAACATCGCAGGCTGCATGGTCATCTCGGGTCTCATCCGCCGCAACGCCAAGGTGCGGATCCTGCGCGACAGCGCGGTGGTGGCCGACAACCTCGACCTCGCCTCGCTGCGCCGCGAGAAGGACGACGCGTCCGAGGTCCGGGAAGGGTTCGAGTGCGGCATCGTGCTCAAGAACTTCCAGGACATCAAGATCGGCGACATCGTGGAGTCGTTCGAGATGCGCGAGATCCCGCGGACCTGATCCGCTGAGCTGATGCAGGAGTCCCCGCCGAGGCGGGGACTCCTGCGCGGTTCGGCCGTTGCAACACCCCACCCGCGCAAGACTTCCCCCACCCGGGGTCGCGGCCGGAGAATTTTGAGAAGGTGGATCCATGGCAAACCCCCGCGTCCGCAAGATCGCCGACCGCATCCAGGTCATCGTCGCCGAGATGCTCGAGCGCCGGATCAAGGACCCGCGGCTGGGGTTCGTGACCATCACCGACGTCCGCGTGACCGGTGACTCCCAGCAGGCCTCGGTCTTCTACACCGTCCTCGGTGCCGACGAGGAGCTCGCCAACACGGCCGCGGCGCTCGAGTCGGCCAAGGGCGTCATCCGCTCCGAGGTCGCCAAGCAGCTCGGCATGCGCATCGTGCCGTCGCTGACCTTCATCCCCGACGCCCTTCCCGAGAGCGCCCGCGCCCTCGACGAGGTGCTCGCCCGGGCCAAGGAGATCGACGACGCCGTCGCCGCCCAGCGTGGCTCGGCGTACGCCGGCGACGCCGACCCCTACAAGAAGCCCCGCGAGCTCGACGACGACCTCGACGAGGACGACCTCGACGAGGACGACCTCGACGAGGACGACGGCCTCGACGAGGACGACCGCGCCTGATGGTCGACCCCGGTCTGGTCGTCGTCGACAAGGCCCCCGGCATGACGTCGCACGACGTGGTGGCGCGGGTGCGCCGGCTGGCCGGCACCCGCAAGGTCGGTCACGCCGGCACCCTCGACCCGATGGCGACGGGCGTGCTCGTGCTCGGCGTCGACCGTGCCACCCGGCTGCTCGGCCACCTGATGCTCACCGAGAAGGCCTACGACGCCACGATCCGCCTCGGTGCGGTGACGACCACCGACGACGCCGAGGGTGAGGTCGTCTCGACGCACGCCGTCGACGGCGTGCGGGAGGACGACGTACGCACGGAGCTGGCGCGGTTCGTCGGCGACATTGAGCAGGTGCCGACCTCCGTCTCCGCGATCAAGGTCGACGGCCAGCGTGCCTACGCCCGGGTGCGGGCGGGGGAGCAGGTCGAGCTCCGG
This sequence comes from Nocardioides sp., assembly GCF_025965415.1. Classification (GTDB taxonomy): domain Bacteria; phylum Actinomycetota; class Actinomycetes; order Propionibacteriales; family Nocardioidaceae; genus Nocardioides. The sequence goes on along the minus strand of NZ_JAOPWY010000046.1, from coordinate 17,657 downwards.
GCCCGGCCCGTGACCATCCACGAGCTGGTGGTGCACGAGGTCGAGCTGCCCGACGTCCGCATCTCCGTGCGCTGCTCGTCGGGCACCTACATCCGCGCCATCGCCCGCGACCTCGGCGCCGCGCTCGGCGTCGGTGGCCACCTGACGGCGCTGCGGCGCACGGCCGTCGGGTCCTTCGACCTCTCGGTCGCATGCACCCTCGAGGAGCTGGCCGACGGCTTCTCCGTGATGCCGATCGCCGAGGCCGCACGCGCGTCCTTCGCCGCCGTCGACCTCACTGACGAGCAGGCGGCAGACGTCCGCGTCGGACGCGCCCTCGACCTGCGGCTGCCCGGCGGCGGTCCGCACGCGGTCTTCGCGCCCGACGGCGAGTTCCTCGCCCTCTACGAGCAGCGCGGGGAGCAGGCCCGGGCGGTCGCCGTCTTCGTCTGACTCCTGGCCCGTCTCACCCCTACGGGTGCAAAGGTGGTCTTGACCACCTGGCCGGCCCTCTGGTGGGCCGACCGGCGCAGGAGCAAGGTGAGGGGCGGGCCGGAGGTCGCAGGGTGCGACCAGCGCCCGAAGGAGGTACGGCATGTTGGTCCACCGCATCGCCGCACTCGGCGTCAGCCTCATGGTGCTGACGGCAGGGGCGCTCACTGGGGGAACGGCCGGCGCTGCCGGTCCTGCTGCTGCACGGGAGACAGCAGCCGGCATGGTGCCCGTCAGCATCGGCGCGGGCGGAGTCGTCACGATGCCGAGCGTCGTCGCGCCGGGCGTCAACACGTTCAAGATCACCACGACCCGGAGAAATGCGTCGCTCCAGCTGCTCGCCCTGGTGCCTGGCTACACGGTCGAGCAGGCCGAGGCGGATGTCGAGAACGGTCTGGAGAAAGGCCGGCTCAAGGCCCTGAGGCGGTTCGAGGCCAACACCACGTTGCTGGGTGGGGCGACGGCCACGAGGGAGAAGGCCGGCAAGCTGGCGATCGACCTCGAGCCGGGTTCCTACCTTGCGCTCGACACCAACAAGACGGGTTCGCCGTGGCTACCGTTCACCGTGAGCGGGACCGACACGGGCGCGAGCCTGCCTGCCGGTGCGAGCCTCCGGGCGATCGACAGCACCACGTGGGCGAAGTCGCCACGGGCCATCCCCCGCAGCGGCTGGCTCAGGTTCAAGAACCGGGCTGACCAGAACCACTTCATCGCCATGGTCAAGCTGCTGCCGGGCAAGACCCTGGAGGACTTCGCCACCTTCCTCGACGACGAGTCCGGTCGGCCCCCGATCGACTTCCGGGTCGGCATCGACTCTGGAGTCGTGAGTCCCGGCCATGACATGGCCTTCAAGTATCGGCTGCCCCGCGGCAGTTACGTCCTGACCTGCTTCTGGCCGGACGCCTCCATGGGCGGCATGCCGCACGCCTTCATGGGCATGTACCGCCTCGTCGAGGTCCGCTGAGGCACGACGTACGACACCGACGTTCCCGTCGTCCGGCCTGGGCGGCGGGAACGCTACGTCTGCTACTAGGCTCGCCCCGTGCAGATCTGGCGTGGAGTCGACGACGTGCCGGCCGACCTCGGCCGCACCGTGGTCAGCATCGGCAACTTCGACGGCGTCCACCTCGGGCACGCCCACGTGCTCCGGGAGGCTCGGGAGACCGCGGCGCGCCTGGGCATCGACACGGTCGTGGCGGTGACCTTCGACCCGCACCCGATGGCGGTGCTGCGGCCCGAGCACGCCCCGCCGACCCTCACCTCGATCCACACCCGCGCCCGGCTCCTGGAGTCGGCGGACGTCGACGCGATCCTCGTGCTCGGCTTCGACCGCGAGATCGCCCGCTGGTCGCCCACGGAGTTCATCGACCGGATCATCGTCGAGGCCCTGCACGCCGGGGCGGTGGTCGTCGGCGCCAACTTCCGCTTCGGCGCCAAGGCCGCGGGCGAGGTGGCGACCCTCGTCGAGGCGGGGGCCACGCGCGGCTTCGACACCGTCGGCGTCGCCCTCGACGGCGGCCCGCAGGTCTGGAGCTCGACCTACGTCCGGCAGTGCCTGGCCACCGGCGACGTCGCCGGCGCCTCCGAGGCCCTCGGCCGGCCCTTCACGGTGCGCGGCATCGTCGTCGAGGGAGACAAGCGCGGGCGCGAGATGGGCTACCCGACCGCCAACGTGCCGGTGCCGCCGGTCGACGCCGCGCCCGCTGACGGGGTGTACGCCGGCTGGCTGACCCGCCTCGACACGGGCGAGCGGCTGCCGGCCGCGATCTCCGTCGGCACCAACCCCACCTTCGACGGCGAGCGCGAGCGCCGCGTCGAGTCCTACGTCCTGGACCGCGACGACCTCGAGCTCTACGGCGTCGAGGTCGAGGTCGCCTTCGTCGAGCGGCTCCGCGGGATGGTGAAGTTCGAGGGGATCGAGGCGCTCGTCGAGACGATGCACGACGACGTACGCCGCGCGCGCGAGATCTTGGCGTGACGCAGCGCCGCCGCGGCACGGGCGACCCGATCGCCGACACGGAGGCCTGGTTCCTCGAGCACGGTCTGTCCTACTTCGTTCCGGACGAGCGTGCCGCGGCCCGGGAGGCGCTCACCCGTCGCCGGATCCTGCCGGCACTCGCCGTGGTGGCGGTGGTGGGCGCGGTCCTGGCCGGCCTGCTCGGGTGGATCTCGGACCAGGTGGCGGCCGCGCCGGCGGTGCTGCTGACCGTGGCGGGTGGCGGAGTCCTGGCGTACGCCCTCACGGCCCTGCACGCCCGCCCCATCGTCGGCTGGGCCCTCAAGCGCACCCTCACCAGCCTGGGCTCGATCCTCGGCACCGCGTCCCGCGCCCTGCCTCTGCTCCTGGTCTTCATCGCCTTCCTCTTCATCAACGCCGAGGCGTGGCAGATGACGTCCAGCCTCGACTTCGGCACCCTATGGCTCACCGCACTGCTGCTGCTGGGCCTGGCCCTGGTGTTCTTGCTGGTGCGGCTGCCCGAGGAGGTCGACCAGGCCGACGACGCGGTCGACGACGCCTTCCTGCTGCGCGCGTGCCGCGGGACGCCTCTCGAGGGGGTGTGCCGGCAGATGGTGGACGATCCGCGGGCCGACCCGGCGTCGTACGCCCAGATAACCGGCTTCGCCAGGTGGAACCTCGTGGTCGTGTTGCTGGTGATCCAGGTCGTGCAGGTGCTGGTCCTGGTGGCTGCCGTGTTCGGCTTCCTGCTCGTCTTCGGTTCCCTGATCGTCAACGAGGACGTCCAGCTGGCGTGGACGGCCCGGGACTTCACCACCCACGTGCCCTACCTGACGAACGTCTCCGCCGAGCTGGTCAAGGTGTCGCTGTTCCTGGCGTCGTTCTCGGGTCTCTACTTCACCGTCTCGGCCGTCACCGACGAGACCTATCGGGGCCAGTTCTTCGCCGCGGTGATGGTGCACCTGGAGCAGGCCGTCGGCGTCCGTGCGGTCTACGTGGCGCTGCGTGAGCGCGGCTGAGCACTCGGCGTACGACATGCCCGTGGGCGGTGCGTGAGGCACCTTCCGGAGCGCCGGAACGTGTCTCGCACACCGCCCACGAGGTGGTGTCAGGCGTCGAGGTCCTGCTCGACCAGTGCGGCGATCGCGTCGACCGCGGCCTGGTCGTCACCGGCCACCTCCACGGTGTCGCCGCTGCCGGCACCGAGGGTCATGATCATGAGCGAGGAGCTGGCGTCGACGCCGTTGATGGTGACGTCGGACCCGAGCTCACCGGCCTTCTCGGCGATGATCGCGGCGGGGCGGGCGTGGAGGCCGACGGCGGAGCCGACGACGACGGACTTGCTGGGCATGGTTCTCCTTGGGTTGCGGTGGTCGGTGGGGGATCTGGACTCAGACAGTAGCGACGTCCGCGTCGGCGGTGCCGCGGCTCTTGGCGAGGGTGACGAGCGCTGCGCCGACGATGACACCGGCGGCGAGCGAGATCAGGTACCCCACGATGTTGGACACGGCGAACAGCACGAAGATGCCCCCGTGGGGGGCTCGGACGGAGACGTCCAGCGCCATGGCGAGACCGCCGGTCACGGCGCTGCCGGCCATGATCGCGGGGATGACCCGCAGCGGGTCGGCGGCCGCGAACGGGATCGCACCCTCGGTGATGAACGACGCGCCGAGCAGCCAGCCCGCCTTGCCGTTCTCCCGCTCGGCGGCCGTGTAGAGGCCCGGGCGAATGACGGTGGAGAGTGCCAGCGCGATGGGCGGCACCATGCCCGCGAGCATGACGGCCGCCATGATCTTGAGCTCGGGTGCGTCGCTCGAGGCAGCAGCGGCGGTGCCGACGCCGGCGGCGGCGAAGCTGTAGGCGACCTTGTTGAGCGGGCCACCCATGTCGAAGGCCATCATCAGGCCGAGGATGACACCGAGGACGACGGCGTTGGACCCGCTCATGCTGTTCAGACCGTCCGTGAGCTGCGTCATCAGCCACGAGATCGGCTTGCCGAAGACCAGGATCATCAGCAGCCCGGCGACGATGGACGTCACCAGCGGGATCACCAGCACCGGCATGAGGCCGCGGGCCCAGATGGGCACCTTGCGCTGCTGGAGCCAGTGCGCGATGACACCGGCGAGCACGCCGCCGACGATCGCGCCGAGGAAGCCGGTCTGAGCCAGCCCCACCGGGCTGTCGCCGGAGCTCTGCACGTTGAAGATGTTGATGGCGAGCCCGCCCATGACGAAGCCGGGCGCGATGCCGGGCCGGTCCGCGATGGCGTACGCGATGTAGCCGGCGAGGGCCGGCACGAAGAACATGAAGGCCGTCTTGCCGATGATGAAGAAGATGGCCCCGATGTAGGCCAGCACTCCCGAGCCGAAGAGCGCGTGGTCGAGACCCAGGGCGGTGACGTCCGGCGGGCTGAAGAGGGTGTTGTTGACGGCGATGTCGCCGTAGGGGCCGACGATCTCGTAGCCGCCGAGGAGGAAGCTCAGGGCGATCAGCAGACCGCCGGCGGCGACGAACGGGATCATGTAGGACACACCGGTCATGAGCACCCGGCGGGTCCGACCGCCCCACGTCTCCTGACCCATGGACGAGGCGCCGGCCTCGCTGGCCGTGCCCTCCACCCTGGGGGCGCTCGCCGGGTCCCCGGCGTAGCGCAGCGCCTCGGCGATCATCGCGTCGGCGTCGTCGATCGGACGCTTCACGCTCGAGCTCACCATCGGCTTGCCGGCGAAGCGCCCACGGTCGCGCACGCCCACGTCGACGGCGAAGATGACCGCGCCGGCCTGGGAGATCGTCTCGGGCGAAAGGGGCGTCGATCCCGCCGATCCCTGGGTCTCGACATGGAGCTCGACACCGGCGCGCTCGGCTGCGGCCTCGAGCGCCTCGGCGGCCATGTAGGTGTGCGCAATGCCGGTCGGGCAGGCGGTGACCGCCACCAGCGAGGGCTTGCCGGCCGGGCCGGGAGCCGTCGCGTCGGCGGCCGCGGGTGTCGCGGTGCCGGACGGGGCGCCGGAGGCGGGCACCCCCGTCTTCGCGGCCGGGGCGGGCTCACCGAGCTCGTGGGTGATGAGGTCGACGACCTCCTCTTCCGAGCCGGCTGCGCGGAGCGCGTCGGTGAAGGCGGGCTTCACCAGGGCGCGGGCCAGCTTGGTGAGGATGGTGAGGTGGTCGGCGTCGCCGCCGGCGGGCGCGGCGATCAGGAAGGCGAGGTCAGCTGGCCCGTCCTTGGCGCCGAAGTCTACGGGCGGGTCGAGCCGGGCGAAGGCGAGTGTCGGGGTCTCGACGCCGGTCGTTCGGCAGTGCGGGATCGCGATGCCGCCGGGCAGGCCGGTGGCGGAGGTCGCCTCCCGCGCGAAGGCGTCCTCGATGAGCTGGTCCTTGTCGCTGGCGCGACCGGCGTCATCGACGACGGCCGCGAGTGCGCGGATCACGTCGTGCTTGTCCGGGCCCCACGCGGCACCCAGCCGCACGAGGTCGGTGGTGATCAGGTCGGTCATGCTGTGCCTCCGATGGCAGTGACTCCGACGAGCTCCGTGCGGAGCTGCGAGGGCAGGGGGATGGTGGTGCCGGGTAGACCCGCGGCGGCGCTGCCGTAGGCGACGGCCAGTGCGAGGCGGTCGGGGGCTGGGAGACCCCGGATGTCGCCGAGCAGGTAGCCGAAGAGGCTGGAGTCGCCGGCACCGACGGTGCTGACGACTGTGGTGGGGGGTGGAGTGGCGTGCCAGGCGCCCTCGGGCGTCACGAGGACCGCGCCGTTGCCGCCCAGCGTGGCCAGGACGGCACCCACGCCGCGTGCGATCAACGAGCGTGCCGCCTCGGCGGCGGCTCCGGGGTCGGACTCGAGCTCCTCGGGGTCGCCGCCGGTGAAGGAGGCCAGCTCCTCGCCGTTGGGCTTCATCAGGTCGGGTGCGGATCCCGGCAGGGCCTCGACCAGCGCCTGGAGCGGGGCTTCGCTCGTGTCGACGGCGACGCGACCGCCCACCTCGCGGAGACGGCGTACGAGGTCGGCGTAGAAAGCGGGGGACGCACCCACGGGAAGTGAGCCTGCCAGCACTGTCCAGTCAGCACCAGAGGCGCGGACCAGGATGGTCTGGGCCATCAGCTCGAGGTGCATCGGCAGCACCGCGGCACCGGGTGAGTTGAGCTTGGTGGTGGTGCCGTCGGGCTCGGTGATCGTCAGGTTGACCCTCACGTCGCCGGCGGGGCGCACCGGGCGGCAGTCGATGCCGGCGCCGAGCAGCTCGAGGACGAACGGGTCGTCCTTGAGGGCAGGTACGACGGCGATGCTGGGGATGCCGGCGCTCACGGCCGCGCGGGAGATGTTGACTCCCTTCCCGCCCGCCTGGGAGGTCACCGAGGCGACCCGGTGGACCTGCCCGCGGACCAGCTCGCCGTCGAGCGCCACCGTCCGGTCGATGCTCGGGTTGGGCGTCAGGGTCAGGATCATGCGATCACCACCTCGATTCCGGCTGCTTCCAGCACACGGCGGTCCGCGGCCTCGATGTCGCTGTCTGTGACCAGCACGTCCAGGCTGTCGAGCGTCGCGAACCGCACCGCGGTCTCGACGCCGAACTTGCTGGAGTCGGCCAGCACCACGGTGCGCCGGGCGCACGCGATCATGGCCCGCTTGCTCGCCGCCTCGTCGCTGTCGGGCGTCGTGAGGCCGTGGCCGACCGTGATGCCGTTGGTGGCGATGAAGGCCACGTCGGCCCGGAACTCGGCCAGCGCCGACACCGTGTCGGCGCCGACCGCTGCATGGGTCGTGGGGCGCACCTTGCCTGGGAGCAGGTGCAGCTCTATCTGTGGCAGTCCCGCGAGCCGGGTCGCCACCGGCACCGCGTGGGTGATGACCGTGAGGCGGTGGTCGCGGGGGAGTGCGGCGGCGAAGCGGGCGGTGGTGGTGCCGGCGTCGATGACGACGACCGAGTCGGGCGGCGGCAGCAGCGCCACCGCGGCGTTGGCGATGGCCTCCTTCGCCTGCGTGTTGGACTGGTCTCGCTCGCCGATGCCTGATTCGATGACGGTGAGCGAGCCGGCGGGCACCGCGCCACCGTGCACCCGACGCACCAGACCCATGCGGTCGAGGGTGGAGAGGTCACGGCGGACGGTCTCTGTGGTGACCTCGAACTCCCCGGCCAGCTGGACCACCGACAGTCGGCCACGGCGACTGATCAGCTGGGCCATGGCCTGCTGCCGCTCTTCGGCGTACATGGGACCCCTCTCCGAGATCTGTGTATGTGTTGTTTTAGTCCCGAATGTGTTGCTTGTCAACAATGTCGTGATCTACGGTGTGTCCATGACCACACCCGCGCACACCCTGAGCGGGACCCCGGTCGTTCCGGGTGTTGCCGCCGGTCCCGTCCTCCACGTCCGTGGCGAGATCTCGCCCGACGCGATCGCGCGCTTCGGCGACGGCGACTTCGCCGATGCCGACGCCGCCCTCGCGGCCTACGACGACGCCGCGGCCGCCGTGGCCGAGACCTTCACCAGCAAGGCCGCCAGCGCCGAGGGCGCGGCCGCGGAGGTGCTCACCGCGAGCGCCGGGCTGGCGCGCGACAAGGGCCTGCGCTCGGCCGTGCACAAGAACCTCCAGTCCGGGCAGGGCGTCGTCACGGCCGTCCAGGGCGCGGTGGACCAGTTCGTCACGATCTTCACCACCATGGGCGGCCTGATGGCCGAGCGGGTGACCGACCTGCGCGACATCGAGCGGCGCGTCGTCGCCCACCTCGTCGGGGAGCCGCCGCCGGGGGTGCCCACGCCGAGCGAGCCGTCGATCCTCGTGGCCGAGGACCTCGCGCCGAGCGACACCTCCGGCCTCGACCCGGAGCTGGTGACCGCCCTGGTGACCGAGCGCGGGGGCGCGACCAGCCACACGGCGATCATCGCGCGCCAGCTCGGCATCCCGTGCGTGGTGGGTGCCGCCGGCGTGATGGACATCCCGACCGGCACCTTCGTCGTCGTCGACGGCGAGACCGGCACCGTCGAGCTGGGAGCCGACCCCGACGAGGCCCGCGCGCGGGTGGAGGCGAGCAGGCGCCTGCGCGAGGAGCTGGCCGCCTGGAGCGGTCCGGCCGCGACCGCCGACGGGCTGCCGCTCAAGCTGCTCGCCAACGTCGCCGACGGTCCGTCCGCGCAGTCCGCGTCGGTCGAGCCCGTGCAGGGCGTGGGCCTGTTCCGCACCGAGCTGTGCTTCCTCAACCGCAAGGACGAACCGACTGTCGAGGAGCAGGCCGACATCTACGCCGACGTCCTCGCGCCCTACTCCGACGGCCGATACGTCGTCGTACGCACCCTCGACGCGGGCTCCGACAAGCCGATCGCGTTCGCGACGCACGAGGGCGAGGAGAACCCGGCTCTCGGCGTGCGCGGCCTGCGCCTCAGCTTCGGCAACCCCGGACTCATGGACCGCCAGCTCGACGGCATCGCCGCCGCGGCCGAGCGCACCGGCACCGAGACCTGGGTGATGGCGCCGATGGTGGCGACCGTCGCCGAGGCCGCCGACTTCGCCGCGAAGGTCCGCGAGCGCGGGCTCAAGCCCGGCATCATGGTCGAGATCCCCTCCGCCGCGCTGCTCGCGCACCGCATGCTCGAGGTCGTCGACTTCTTGTCGATCGGCACCAACGACCTGACGCAGTACGCCATGGCCGCCGACCGCATGGCCACCGACCTGGCCCACCTCACCGACCCCTGGCAGCCGGCCGTGCTCCAGCTGATCGCCATCACCGCGCACGCCGGCACCGAGGCCGGCAAGCCGGTCGGCGTCTGCGGCGAGGCCGCCGCCGACCCGCTGCTCGCCACCGCGCTCATCGGGATGGGCATCTCCTCGCTGTCGATGGCCGCGCGCGCCGTACGCCCCGTGGGCGCCCAGCTCGCCCGGGTCACGCTCGAGACCTGCGAGGCCGCGGCCGAGGTCGCCCTCGGCGCCCCCGACCCGATGGCCGCCCGGGCCGCGGTGCGGGAGGTGCTCGGGGCCTGAGGTCGGGCCGTCGTGCCCCGGCTGCTGCTCCGCCAACTCACCAGTTGGCGCGCCAACTCGCGAGTTGGCGACTTGGGGGCTGCAGCCTGGCCACCAGAAGCCCCCAACCCACCAACTGGTGAGTTGGCGGCCCGGCGTACGACGGCTCGCTCGCTGGACGCCGCCCGTGCGCGGGTCCGGCGTACGACGTCGGGCGGTGCGTGAGCCACCCTCCGCGGCGCCGGAAGGTGGCTGGACCACCGCCGGGGGGCGGGTCGTACGACGGACGCGGGTGAGCGGTGACCCAGCCACCCCCCGCGGCGCGGGAAGGTGGGTGGACCACCGCCGGGGGGCGGGTCGTACGACGGACGCGGGTGAGCGGTGCCCCAGCCACCGTCCGCGGTGCCGGAAGGTGGGTGGACCACCGCCGGGGGGCGGGTCGTACGACGGACGCGCGTGAGCGGTGCCCCAGCCACCCTCCGAGGCGCCGAAAGGTGGCTGGGCCACCGCCGGGGGATTCCCCCCGGTCTTGAGCCGGTGGATTTCGACGCGCACGTCGCGGCTTCGTCCCGCAGCCGCGGGGCTGGCTCAACCTCCCCGGTCGGACGCCGTTGCCCGACGTCGTCGGGCTACGGCTCGACGGTGACCTTGATGGCCTCGCCCTTGGCCACGATGTCGAAGACGCTCATCACGTCGTCGAGGGCCACGTGCTTGGTGATCAGGTCCTTGACGGGGACCTGACCGGTGGAGATGTACTCCAGCGCCCGCTTGTTGTGGGCGGGGGAGGAGCCGTTGGCGCCGTGCACGTGGAGCTGGCGGTAGTGGATGAGGTTGGAGTCGGCCTTGATGAACGGGTCCGTCTTGGGCAGGCCGCCGAAGAAGGAGATCCGGCCCTGGCGTGCGGCCATCGCGATCGCCTGCTCCTGGGTCACGTTGGCCGGGGTCGCGGTGATGATGACGTCGGCGCCGCGGCCGCCGGTGAGCTCCATGACCTTCGCGACGACGTCGACCTCGGCGGCGTTGATGACGTGGTCGGGCCGGACGGCGTCGGCCGACATCTTGAGGCGCTCGTCGTTGATGTCGACCAGCACGACGGTGCCGACCTTGTGGACGCCGCGGGCGATGCGGATGTGCATGCAGCCGATCGGGCCGGCGCCGAAGACGACGGTGAAGTCGCCCTCCTCGATCCCGAGCTGCTCCTGGGCGTTGATGGCGCACGCGAACGGCTCGGCTGCGGAGGCCTCGTCGTAGCCGACGTTGTCGGGGATCCGGTTGAGGCCGTCGACCTTCAGCACCTGCTCGGGGACGATCATGTACTCGGCGAACCCGCCGTCGTACTGGTAGCCGACCGAGGTCTGGTTCTGGCAGACCTCCATCCACCCCTTGCGGCACTCGTGGCAGTCGCCGCAGGGCACCGCGGCGATGCACTGCACGCGGTCACCGACCGCGAAGCCGCCGAGCGCGTCGGCGCCGACCTCGACCACCTCGCCGGCGACCTCGTGCCCCATGGTGGTCTCGCCGGTGATGTTGACGTGCCCGTTCTTCTTGATCTTGACGTCCGTGCCGCAGGTGGAGCAGTTCTTGACCTTGATCTTGACCTCGCGGGGGCCGCAGTCGGGCTCGGGTACGTCGACCAGGCGGACGTCCTCGGGGGCGAAGAAGCGAAGAGCCTTCATGGGTGGGAACCTCTCGATCGATGTGCCGTGCACGGGGCACGCAAGGGAGCTGTTGCCTCACGGTAGCGCCTTCAACGGAGGTAAAGCCACACAGTCGGGCACGAAATCATGCCCGAATGCTTGGCAACATGCCCGTTCGTGAGGTTTAATCACGGCATCATGTGATCGGGGTCACCCCTCGAACTTCGTATGGAGGACATCAGCATGGCGACAACCACCACCACTCCCGCAGGCCAGGGCGCGCGGGTCCGGGTGCAGAAATTCGGCACGTTCCTCTCCAACATGATCATGCCCAACATCCCGGCACTGATCGCGTGGGGACTGCTCACCGCCCTGTTCATCGACGTCGGCTGGTTGCCGAACGCCGACCTGGCCACGATGGTCGGTCCGACCATCCACTACCTGCTTCCCATCCTGATCGCCGCCACCGGCGGGCGCATGGTCCACGGTGACCGCGGTGCCGTCGTCGGTGCCTTCGCCGTCATGGGCGCGATCGCAGGCTCCGACCTGCTCGTCGCCAACTTCAACGCGGACGCGCTCGCCGACTGGCTGGCCGCCGGCAACGCGGCGGAGGACTTCCGCTCCCTCGGCCAGGTCCACATGTTCATCGGCGCGATGATCCTGGGCCCCCTGTCCGCCTACGTCATGAAGCGCCTCGACGCCCTCTGGGACGGCAAGGTCAGGGCCGGCTTCGAGATGCTCGTGAACATGTTCTCGGCCGGCATCGTGGCCTTCGTGATGGCGATCGTCGGGTTCTGGGTCGTCGCCCCGATCGTCAACGAGGTCATGGACGTCCTCGGCAACGCCGTCGAGACGCTGGTCGACAACAACCTGCTGCCCCTGACCTCGCTGCTCATCGAGCCGGCCAAGGTGTTCTTCCTCAACAACGCCATCAACCACGGCGTGCTGACCCCGCTGGGCCTGACCGAGGCGGCGGAGAGCGGCAAGTCCGTGCTCTTCCTGCTCGAGGCCAACCCCGGCCCGGGCCTGGGCCTGCTCCTGGCCTACTCGGTCTTCGGGCGGGGCGTCGCCAAGGCGACCGCTCCCGGCGCGGCGATCATCCACTTCCTGGGCGGGATCCACGAGATCTACTTCCCCTACGTGCTGATGAAGCCCAAGCTGATCCTCGCGATGATCGCGGGTGGCATGACCGGTGTCGCCATCAACGTCGCCTTCGACGTGGGCCTGCGCGCCCCGGCCGCTCCGGGCTCGATCTTCGCGGTCTACGCGCAGACGGCCAAGGGCAGCTACATCGGCGTCACGCTCGCGGTCTTCGGCGCGGCTGCGGTCTCCTTCGCAGTGGCATCGTTGCTCCTCAGGCTGGACAGGTCGGAGGACGACGGCGACCTGGGCGCCGCCACGGCCAACATGGAGTCGATGAAGGGCAAGAAGTCCATCGCCTCCTCGGCGCTCGCGGGGGACTCGGGATCGGGATCGGGCACGGCGACCGCCACCCGCCAGATCCAGAGCATCGTGTTCGCCTGCGACGCCGGTATGGGGTCGTCCGCCATGGGTGCCTCGGTGCTCCGCAAGAAGATCCAGGCCGCCGGCCACGGCGAGGTGACCGTGGTCAACAAGTCGATCGCCAACCTGGACGACAGCTACGACCTGGTGGTCACCCACCAGGACCTCACCGATCGGGCCCGTCAGAAGACCCCGTCCGCCGTGCACGTCTCGGTGGACAACTTCATGGCGAGCCCGAGGTACGACGAGATCGTCACCATGGTCGACGAGGGCAACAGCGCCTGATCCGCACCGCCGAGGTCCACGAGCCCGGCCCTCTGCGGTGCGGAGGGCTGGGCCGTCCACTCGAGGTCGTGCGAGGCACGCGCCGTGGTGAGATGAGTGGACTGCTGAGACGCACGCACCACCGACCGGCGAGGCGCCGGTCGGACCCACACACTCAAGGAATGAGGGGCCAGATGAGCGACGTACTGAGCCGGGAGGCGATCGTTCTCGGGGGCCAGGCCCGGGACCGGGACGCAGCCATCACCGAGGCCGGCCAGCTGCTGGTCGCAGCGGGCGCGGTCGACGAGGCGTACGTCGCCGCGATGCACGAGCGCGAGACCTCGGTCTCCACGTTCATGGGCAACGGCCTCGCCATCCCGCACGGCACCAACGAGGCCAAGGCGCTGATCCGCCGCACGGCGATCTCGTTCATCCGCTACGACGAGCCGATCGACTGGAAGGGCAACCCCGCCACGTTCATCGTCGGGATCGCCGGCGCCGGCGACGACCACCTCACGGTGCTGCAGGCGCTCGCCGGTGCCTTCACCGACGACGACAGCATTGCGGCGCTCACGGCGGCCCAGACCCCCGACGACGTCCTGGCCGTGCTGGCCGAGAAGCTCTAGCCGCACGGGGTAGCCGTCAGCCGATCAGGGCGTCGATGTCGGCGAAGCCGGGGTGCTGGACTCCAGGGCGTTGAAGCCCACGAACTCCGCGCGCCGGGTGACCGCGACCTCGTCGTCGTGGTGCTCGGTCCCGTCCCGGTCGGCGTAGTCGTAGGCGTTGGTGTGCACGGCCCACAGGTTCTCGACGAGCGCCTTGAGGGCGTCGGGAGGCGGTCGTAGGCGTCCACGGTGTTCGCCCACACCGTGTTGCCGCCGTACGGCGGGACGGTGACGCCGCGCAGCACGCTGAAGGCGGGGACCCGGTCGACGAAGGTGACGTCGGTGTGCCAGCTGTTGGCGGCCATCCCCTTGTTGGCCGTCAGCGTGGAGATCCGCTCGCTGCCCGTGTTCACCGTCGGGTGGGCGGTCGTCAGCGTGCCCAGCTGCTCGGCGAAGGCGAGGTGCCCCGCGTCGTCGAGGTGGTCCTGGCCGCGGAAGAAGACGACCTTGTGACGCAGGATCGCCTCACGGACCTGCTTCACGACCGCGTCACCGAGGTCGCCGCCGAGGCGTACAACGTCGATACGGGCGCCGATCCGTCCGCCGAGCTGCTGCACCTGCAGGTCGCTGGCGATGTCCTTCTCGAGCTGGAGAGCCATGGAAGCCCTTTCGGTCACGCGTCGAGCTAGTATGTCTAGTGAAACACTAGATAACTGATCCGCGAGATCACGTCCGGGACGCGAGGTTCAGCCTGCCGGGGTGACGGCGACGGGTACGCCGTTGAGCGCGGCGTTGCCCGACACGTCGAGCAGCTCGGGGTCGGTGAGGTCGTTGATCGAGACGCCCGCGACCCCGCGACTGCGGGTCATCAGGACGCCGTCGCGCGCGTGGCCGTAGCCGTGGGGGAGCGACACGACCCCCGGCATCAGGTCGTCGGAGGCGGCCACCTCGACCTCGACCGAGCCGATGCGGGAGGTCACCCGCACGCGGGCCCCGTCGGTGATGTCCCGGTCGGCCAGGTCGGCCGGGTTCATCAGCAGCTGGTGGCGTGGCCGGCCCCTGGTGAGCCGCTCGGAGTTGTGCATCCACGAGTTGCAGTCCTGCTTGTGGCGCCGCCCGATGAGCAGCAGCTCGTCGCCGGCGGGGACCGGGGTCGCCGCCAGGCGCGCCACGTCCTTCACGACGAGGTCCGGCGCCAGGTCGAGCCTCTTGCCCTTCGCCGGCAGCCGCTCCGGCAGCTGCCCGCCCCGGAGCGGTCCGAGGTCGATGCCGGCCGGGCGGGCGCGCAGCTTCTTGAGCGTCACGCCGCTGGAGCCGCGTCGCAGCAGCTGGCCGACGAGGAAGGTCGGGCTGGCCGTCAGGCGGGCCCGCTGGACCAGTCGCTTCTTCAGCGGGACCTTGCGGCTGAGCCGCGCGGTGGTGCGCAGGGTGATCTCGCGGAAGATCTCCCAGTCGTGGCGCTGGTCGGACTCCTTCGCGAAGACGGCCGGCGTGAAGCGCGCGGTGTTGCGCACGGCCAGCAGGTGGAAGACGAGGTCGTAGTGGTCGCGCTCCAGCGCCGTCGTGGGCGGCAGGATCACGTCGGCGTGACGGGTCGTCTCGTTGACGTAGATGTCGACGGCGGCCATGAAGTCGAGGTCGCCCAGCACGCCGTCGAGGCGAGAGCCGTCGGGCGTCGACAGGACCGGGTTGCCGGCCACGGTCAGCAGGGCGCGCACCTGCCCCTCGCCGGGCGTCTCGATCTCCTCGCGCAGCGCCGAGACGGGGAGCTCGCCGGCCGTCTCCGGCAGGCCGCGCACCCGGGAGCGCCAGGCGTCGTGGTGGCCCCGGCCGATCAGACCGGTGCCGACCGCGTCGATGGCGGGGCTGGTGAACATCGCCCCGCCGACGCGGTCGAGGTTGCCGCTGAGGATGTTGAGGCAGTTGACCGCCCACTGGCACACCGAGCCCCAGGGGCCGGCGGAGACGCCGATCCGGCTGTAGACGACCCCGGCGTCGGCGGCCATCAGCTCGCCGGCCAGGCGACGGATCTCGGTGGCCGCCAGTCCGCTCACGGCCTCCGCCCGCTCGGGGGTGAAGTCGGCGACCAGCTCGACGACGGCGCCGAGCCCGTCGACGTACGACGCCACGCGGGGCGCCGCGTCGGGGGAGGCCTCGGCGGTCAGGACGTGCAGCATCGCGAGCAGCACCCAGGCATCGGTGCCCGGGCGGACGAAGTGGTGCTCATCGGCGATCTTGGCGGTCTCGGTGCGGCGCGGGTCGAGCACGACCATGCGCCCGCCGCGCGCCCGCAGGTCACGGGCCCGCTGGGGGAAGTCGGGCACGGTCATCAGCGAGCCGTTGGACGCCATCGGGTTGGCGCCGATCACCAGGAACCACGAGGTCCGGTCGATGTCGGGGATCGGCAAGAAGAGCTGGTGGCCGAACATGAGGTGGGCGACGAGCTGGTGGGGGAGCTGGTCGACCGAGGTCGCCGAGTAGCGGTTCTTCGTCCGGAACGACTTGAACATCGCCGTGCCGTGGGTCATCGACCCGAGGCTGTGCGCGTTGGGGTTGCCGAGGTAGACGCCGAGGGCGTCGTCGCCGTGCGCCTCGATGACGCGCGCGAAGTTGTCGGCCACCAGGTCGAACGCCTCGTCCCAGCCGATCTCCTCCCAGGTCGCCCCGGATCCCTCGCCGACGCGGCGCACCGGTCGGCGCAACCGGTCGGGGTCGGCGTAGACGTCGGCGATCGCCACGCCCTTGGGACAGATGTGCCCGCGCGAGAGGGGGTCGGCGGGGTTGCCGCGGACGCCGACGACCTCGCGGCCCCGGACGGTGAGCTCGAGTCCGCAGATCGCCTCGCAGAGGTTGCAGACACCGATCCGCTTCTCGTCCTGCGTCGAGGTCTGCACTGGGGTCTCGGTGGACATCCCTCGATCCAACCACGCCCGTGCGACGGACGCGCCGGCATCCGCGCGTCCACCCCGAGAGGGGTTTCGCCCCCGGCCCAGGTGGGGCATGCTCTGCGCGGCCCGGTCACCACCGGGCCTCCCCAACAGAATGGAGCTCGTCATGGGTTTCGGAGGACCGATCGGCCTCATCGTCGTCGGACTGATCCTGTCGCTCGCGTTCAACGAGCAGCAGGTCGGGCCACTGCAGGTCAACACGCTGGGATGGATCCTCGTGCTCGCCGGTGCGCTCTGGCTGGTGCTGACGCTGGTGCAGCAGAACACCCGCCGCCGTCACACCACCACGGCCACCACGACCGACGACCAGGGGCGCCAGGCCACCACCCAGCGCACCACCGAGGCCGACCCGCCGCCCCCGCCGGCGGTCTGAGCCCCACCCGGGTCGTCGTACGAGCTCCTCGACCGCGCGGCGCGGATTGGTCTCACCGTCCAGCGCCTCGATATGCTTCTGCGGTTGCCCACGTGGGCGACGTGCCGTGACAACGGCCGCGGATCCAGAGTGCCCCGGTGAACAGGCCCGGGCGCGCCGCGCAACGAGAACCGAAGGAGCCCCCATGTCGATTGGTACCGACGCGGAGACCAAGAAGAACATCATCGCCGAGTACGCCCAGACCGAGGGTGACACCGGTTCCCCCGAGGTGCAGATCGCGCTGCTCAGCCACCGCATCTCCCACCTCACCGAGCACCTCAAGACGCACAAGCACGACCACCACAGCCGTCGTGGCCTGCTGCTGCTGGTCGGCCAGCGCCGCCGCCTGCTCAACTACCTGCAGAAGACCGAGATCGAGCGCTACCGCTCCATCGTCGAGCGCCTCGGCCTCCGCCGCTGATCACTGGAGCGGCCTCCCGCACACGGGAGGCCGCTCCGCTCAGTTTCCGGCTCGCCGGACCACGCGCCCACCGCGCTAGTGTCTGGACCGGAGCACTGCACAACTGAAAACCAAACCACAGGAGCGACCCGCACGTCCGGCCCGGTCCTCGGTAGTGGCCTTCAGATCGTCCCGTCAGGGAGAGCTGCGGGCCTCGATCGAAGACCGGCCCCCGCGGGGCTTCGAAGTCCCACCCAAGAGGTGGACGTCGCGGATCGCTCCGCGAAGAGAAAGCAGGATCCTGCTTCCATGAGTGAACCCATCATCTCCGCCGTCGAGACCGTTCTCGACAACGGCAAGTTCGGCACACGCACCGTCAAGTTCGAGACCGGGCTGCTGGCACGTCAGGCCGCCGGCTCCGTCACGGCGTACCTCGACGACGAGACCATGCTGCTCTCGGCGACGACCGCGGGCAAGACGCCCAAGGACCACTTCGACTTCTTCCCCC
>NZ_JAOPWY010000003.1 GCF_025965415.1 Nocardioides sp. | reverse complement strand
GAGCTCGTCGACGTCCGCCTCGGTGAGGGGTGTGCCGAGGGCACGGTCGAGGCGCTCCGCGTCGGCCCGCGGCGCCCCGTCGAGGGCCAGGGCGACGAGGACCGTCCGCTTGCCCTCGACGAGGTCGTCGCCGGCGGGCTTGCCGGTCTCGGCCGGGTCGCCGAAGACGCCGAGGAGGTCGTCGCGGAGCTGGAAGGCCTCGCCCAGCGGCAGGCCGAAGCGGCTGAGCTGCTCGATCTGCCCGGGGGTGGCCCCGGCGAGGCCGGCACCGATGTGGAGGGGCCGCTCGATGGAGTACTTGGCCGACTTGTAGCGCAGCACCGTCATCGCGGTGTCGACGTCGGCCCGGCCGCGGGCCTGCACGGACACGTCGAGGAACTGTCCGGCGATCACCTCGGAGCGGCACAGCTCGAAGAGCGCCAGCCCGTGGGCGACCGCATCGGCGTCGAAGCCGCTGCGGCGCAGCATGTCGCCGGACCAGCCGAGCAGCAGGTCACCGAGCAGGATCGAGGCCGCGGCGCCGTACTGCTGCGCGTCGCCGCGCCAGCCGGCGGCGCGGTGCTCGGCCTCGAAGGCACGGTGCGTCGCGGGACGGCCGCGCCGGGTGTCGGAGGCGTCCATGTAGTCGTCGTGGACGAGGGCGCTGGCGTGCAGCACCTCCAGCGAGGCGCAGGCGCGGGCGAGTGCGGCCGGGTCGGTGACCTCGGGTCGGACCGCGCGGTAGCCCCAGTGGCAGAAGGCCGCACGGAACCGCTTGCCGCCGGTGACCGACGTACGCGCCTCGCTGATCAGGCGGGTCGCGTCCGGGCCGAGCGGAGCCAGCTCGGCCGCGCGCTCGTCGAGGAACGCATCCAGCACCTGCTGCACCTGGTCGCGGAAGGCTGCGGGGTCCCAGGTCGTCACGTCGGCGAGCCTAGCCACGGGCGACTGATCCGTGGACTCCGGGCCGGACGCACCGCGGTCCTCCGTAGGCTGGTGCGCATGACGAGCGGACGTGGCCTGAGCATGAGCGAGCTCCTCGCGCAGGGTGGACGCTCCTTCTCCTTCGAGTTCTTCCCACCCAAGGACGCGGCGGGTGAGGACCAACTCTGGCAGGCGATCAAGGAGCTGGAGCCCTACGGCCCGACCTTCGTCTCGGTGACCTACGGCGCCGGTGGTGGCACCCGTGACCGCACGGTCGCGATCACCGGGCGCATCGCCCGCGAGACCGGCCTGCTCCCGGTCGCGCACCTCACCTGCGTCGGGCACACCACCGACGAGCTGACCGCGATCCTCGACGAGCTCAGCACGGCAGGCGTACGCCACGTGATGGCCCTGCGTGGCGATCCGCCCACCGGTCCGGGCACCGCCTGGACGCCCACCGAGGGCGGTCTGACCTATGCCAACGAGCTGGTCGCGCTGATTCGTGAGCGGGCCGACATGCGCATCGGCGTCGCGGCGTTCCCCGAGGGCCACGTCGATGCCGCGGACCTCGAGACCGACGCCCGCGTGCTCAAGGCGAAGTACGACGCGGGCGCGGAGTTCGCGGTGACCGACATGGTGTTGCGCGCCTCCGACTACGTCGCGCTGGTCGAGCGCGCCGCGGCCGCGGGGGCCGACTTCCCGATCATCCCGGGCATCATGCCGATCCTGAACCTCGGCTCGATGCGGCGGATGGTCGAGTTCTCGCGCCGCGAGCTGCCCGAGGAGACCACCGCCCGCCTCACGCCGTACGCCGACGACCCGGCGCGGCTCCGCGCCGAGGGGATCGCCATCGCGACCGAGCTGTGCGAGGCGCTGCTCGGGGCCGGGGCGCCGGGGCTGCACTTCTACACGCTCAACCGGTCGAAGGCGACGCGGGAGATCTTCGCCAACCTGCGCATCACGGTCTGAGCGGGCGTCGCGGTCCCTCGCGACTAGGTTGACGACATGCACACCGTCACGGTGACCGGCACCGGCACCAGCAAGGTCACGCCCGACACCGCGGTCGTCCGGCTCGCCGCCGTGGCCCGCGGCGCCACCGTCACCGAGGCCTACGAGGCGATGTCGTCCAGCGCCGCCTCGGTGGTCGAGGTCGCCGGCCGGCACACCGAGGAGCGGCGCGTGGCCTCGACCGGGATCACGGTCTGGCCGTGGCACGACCACTCCGGCGTGCGCCAGGGCTACGAGGCGCGTCACACCTTCGTCATCGGCTGCGCCGACCTGGCCGAGGCGGGTGTGATGCTCGGCGAGCTGGCGCGCGAGGTCGGCGACGGGCTGGCGATCGACGGCGTCGCGCTCGAGGTGACGGAGGACCACGGCGCCGGCGCGAAGGCGCGCGAGGCGGCCTTCCACGACGCCCGTGAGCGCGCCGCAGCGCTGGCGAGGATGGCGGGTGCCGGTCTCGGCGCCGTGCAGACCGTCGTCGAGGGCGATGCCGGCCGGGGCGGTCCGGTGCCGATGCCCAAGACGGCGATGATGCGAGACTCCGGCGGCGGGCTCGAGCCCGGCGAGGCGTCGGTGACCACGTCGGTCACCGTCGTGTGGGAGCTCGTCTCCTGATCAGGCCCGGCCGATCATCTCGGCGACCAGCGCGGCGCTGAGCCCGGCGAACGGCAGCCCCGAGCCGGTGGTCGCGTGCGCCCCGGCGGTCAGGACGCCCGGGACCGGCGTCCGGGGACCCAGCCGCGTGCCTGCGGTGCGGGGGCCCTGCCACAGCACGCCGTGCGGGGAGCCGCCCCACTGCTCGACCAGGTCGCGCGGGGACAGGTCGACCCGGGCGACGACCTGCCGGCGTACGTCGAGACCGTGGCGCGCGAGCGCCGTCAGCACGTCCTCGGCCAGTCGTCCGCGGCCCAGCACCGTCCACGCGGCCGCGCCGTCGGGCGCCCGGCCGCCGGGGCGCACCACGAGCAGCGGGTCGCCGTGCAGGACCACCTCGTGGGGCAGGTCCGGGACCTCGCCCTCGAGGCCGACGTGGCACACGACGGGCGGGAACGCGGGCATCGTGCGACGGACGTACGACGCCAGGGCGGGGAGGCGGCGCGGGTCGATGGCGACCACCACGTGGTCGGCGGGCGTCTCGCCCCCGGCCGTCCGGACCGCGGCCACGCGGCCCTCGCGGATGACGAGGTCGGTGGCGGCGGTGCCGGTCACGACCGTGACGCCACGCAGCGTCAGCCGGTCGGCCATGGCGGTGCCGAGGGCGGCGAGCCCACCGGGGACCGTCCAGGCGCCGAAGCGCTGCTCGAGGTAGGCGTCGACGCCGGCGAACACCGGCGCGTTGCGCAGCTCGTGGCCGTCCATGACGAGGCGGTGCCCCGCCACCAGGCGCAACCGCTCGTCGCGGAACGTGCGGCGCAACCGCTTCTCCAGCGACTCGCGCCCCCCGAGCAGCGCGGTCAGCTCGCGCGGCGCGACGTCGCCGTCGAAGGCCCGCTCGAACCACTCCTTGCGCAGCAGCTCCCACACGTCGCCGTACGCCGCCACGTGGTCGACCCACTGCCGGCCCAGGCCCGGACCGAGCTCGTCGACGGCGGCGAGCTGGGCGGCGCGGGAGCCCCCCGGCAGCCGCAGCGACGACCCGTCCTCGAAGCGGTGCTCGCGCACCAGCTCGAGCGGCTGCAGGTCGACCTCGCGCTCCAGGGGGCGACCCGACTTGCGGAACAGGTCGCGGATCACGGCCGGCAGCAGCGTGCTCGTGGGGCCGGCGTCCCAGGCGAAGCCGTCGGCCTCGACGGTGGTCAGCGCGCCCCCCAGCCGGTGGGAGCGCTCGAGCAGGGTGACGTCGTGGCCGAGCTTGGCGAGCCGCGCCGCGGCAGCCATCCCGCCGAAGCCGCCACCGATCACCACGACACGAGCCACGGGGGAACCCTAGGGCGTCAGGCCAGCTGGTGGATCGGGTCCTTCTTCTTCCACCGGCGCCACCCGCGGCGCACCAGCCGGCCGACGAGGAACAGCATCACGAGCCCGAGCAGCAGCAGCACGCCCGCGACCGCGGCGGCCGCCTGCGGGTGCTGGATCGAGAACCACACCACGCCGAGGACGGCGGCGTCCTCGCTGATGCTGGCCGCCACGTTGGTGACGGGCTCGGGGGAGGAGTTGATCGCCAGCCGGCCGCCCGCCTTCACCAGGTGGCTCAGTAGGGCCGTGCCGCCGCCGACCACGCCGAGGACGGCCTGGTCGAGCGACGAGGCGTCGCCGGCCAGCAGCACACCGATGACCGCTCCGGCCGTCGGTCGGACGGCGGTGGAGATCGCGTCCCAGGTCGAGTCGATGTAGGGGATCTTGTCGGCGATGAACTCCATCGCGTAGAGGAAGCCCGCGACCGCCAGCACGTCCCACCGGGCCAGCACGTCGGGGATCTCCTCCACCGAGCCGACGCGGTCGGCGATGCCGAGGACGAGGACCACGAGGTAGGAGTTGATCCCGCTCGCCCACCCGCTGGAGAAGGTCAGGGCCAGGGCGTCCACGGCTCAGGCGCCCACGCCGTCGGCGTCCTCGGGCCCGACCTCGACCTCGACGGCGTCGGTCATGGCCACCAGCTCGTCGTACGTCGTGGAGAAGACGGCCGCCGGGTGCCCCGCGGCTGCCCAGACCACCGGGTGCCGGCGCAGCCACGGGTCGATCCAGGTGCGGACCGGGGCGGGGTGGTCGAGGGGCGAGACGCCGCCGATGACCTGTCCGGTGTGGCGGCGGACGAACTCGGGGTCCGCGCGCCGGAGCCGGCCGACGCCGATGCGCCCGGCCACGGCGGCCGTGTCGACCCGGTGGGCTCCGGAGGTGAGGATCAGGACCGGCTCGCCCTCGGCGTCGAAGAGCAGGCTGTTGGCGATCGCACCGACCTCGCACCCGAGCGCCGCAGCGGCGAGTGCGGCAGTGTGGGCGCTGTCGGGCAGGATGACCACGTCACCCGTCCCGCCGCGCCGGGTGAGCTCGCCTCGAAATGAGGTGATGGATGCGTGCTCGATCGACATGATGCGAGCCTAGCGACGAAACCGATGATGATCTTCAGGAGTGATGGATGGCGCGCGACGTGCCCCGGTCCGTGACCAACAGCGTGCGAGTGCTGGGCCTGATCGTGGCCACCTCGGGACTGATCACCCTGCTGACGTGGTGGATGCGCGACGAGGTGATCCTCGGCTGGGCCGAGGGCAACCCGTCGGCCCAGGAGATCCTGGCCCAGGGCGGCATCGAGCAGCTGCGCGAGAGCCCGATCGTGCCCGGCTTCGTGGCGCTGTCCGTCGTCGCCTTCGTCGGCTTCACCGCGCTCGCGCTGGTGCTCGGCTCGTTCTTCCTCGGTGGCCACGGCTGGACCCGGCTGGTGCTCACCGCCACCGCGGGCGTCGGCGTCCTGGTCGGCGCGGTCTGCCTCGACGCGCACCTGCCCGCCATCTTCGTCGTGCTGTCGGCGCTGGTCATCGTCGAGGGCCTGGTGCTCTCCTTCTTCCTCTGGCAGCGCCAGACCACCACCTACCTCCGCGAGGTCTGAGCCCGCGTCCTGCCGGTCCTGTCGCCCGGTCCGTAGCCCGGTGTGCCGCCCATCTCGTCCTCCCTCTTGACGGGTTGTCGGTGGGGAGGAGTAGCGTTCGGGTTGTTCGAACAGATGTTCGATGCGACCCGGGTGGCGGTGACCTCGACCCCCACCTCCGCCCGGGTCGGCCCCGGGGTCGATGAGTGTCGAGGAGGCGCGATGAGGCAGTACGACGACCCCGTCGAGGTGCGACGAGGCGAGGCGGAGGACCCCGACCAGTTCCTGTGGCGCGGCCGGCTGTGGAAGGTCCGCGCCGTGGTCGCCCACTGGGTGGAGACCGGTCCGTGGTGGCAGGGGAGCACGGGTGGCGGCGCCACCGACCCCGTCGCCGAGCGGGAGCTGTGGCGGGTGGAGGCCGGCCGGGGCGTGCAGGCCGTGGCCTCTCGCCACGCCCGGCCCGACGACGAGCAGGAGACCTACGGCGTCTTCGACCTCTCCTTCGACTGGACCGACGGGCGCTGGCAGCTCGTCGGGTGCCTGGACTGAGGGGGCCGCGATGACGTCGACGACGCACTCTGCCCCGCAGTCGGTCAGCCCCCATCTCCTCCCGGCCACGGCCCACTCCTACCTCCAGCGCGCCACGACCTCGCTCCACGACGCGATCACCGCGCGCGACGTGCCCACCCGCTATGCCTGCGCCCACGTCGCCGCACTGTGCGCCGCGGCCGCCCTGCTCGCGGCGAGGGCCCGGCCGGCGCCGCGGGGGCGACGGCAGAAGAACGCGTGGGTCCTGCTCGCCGAGGTCGCCCCGGAGCTCTCGGAGTGGGCCAGCTTCTTCGCCGCCGGCGCGGCCCAGCGGGCGGCCGCCGAGGCGGGGTCGACCCGGGCGGTCAGCGAGCGCGAGGCCGACGACCTGGTCCGCGACGCCGACCGGTTCCTGGCCGTGATCGAGCAGGCGCTCGGTCTGGTGCCGCACGCCAGTGTCGCCTGACCCCTTCGTCCACCTCCACGTCGCCTCCGGCTACTCGCTCCAGCACGGTGCGTCCCACCCGCACGTGCTGGTGGAGCGGGCCGCCGAGCAGGAGATGGACACCCTCGCCCTCACCGACCGCGACGGTGTCTACGGCGCGGTGAAGTTCGTCCACGCCGCCCGCGCGGCCGGCATCCGGCCGGTGCTGGGTGTCGACCTCGCGGTCGCGCCGGCCCGGCTCTCCGGGGAGGGCGGCGCCAGCGCGGCCCCACGTCGTACGCCGGTGCGCGGCGGAGCGGTCCGCGACCCGTCACCGGAGCAGGGCGGCAGCGCGCGGGTGACGTTCCTGGCCAGCGGGAGGGCGGGCTGGGCGGCCGTGTGCCGGATGATCTCGTCGGTCCACCTGGCCGGGGAGCGCGGCCGCCCCGTCGCCACCCTCGACCTGTTGGCCCCGCACCTGGCCGGCGGCCACGTGGTGGTGCTGCTCGGGCCGTCCTCGGAGCTGGGGCTCGCCGCGACCCGGCGGCGCGACGACCTCGGCCTGGCCGCGATCGCGCCGTGGCTCGAGCTGCTGCCGCGCGACAACCTCGTCGTCGAGCTGGTCTCGCACCGGCTCGGCGCCCGCGCGGGCGACTGGGGACCGGGCACCTCGCCCCACGCAGCCCGGATGGCCGGCATCGCCCGGACCGCCGGCCTGACGACGGTGCTGAGCAACGCCGTGCGCTATGCCGACCGTCTCGACGCCCCGACCATCGACGTCCTCGACGCGGCGCGGCGGCTGGTCCCGCTCGGCTCGGCCCACCTGCGCGACGTCGGACCCTCCGCGAGCCGCGGCAACGCGGAGGGCTTCCTCAAGTCCGGCAAGCAGATGCACGAGGTCGCCGAGGAGATCTGCCGCCTGGCCGGGCTGGCGCACGACAGCGACGCCGAGGCCCGGCGCCTGCTCGCCCGCACCCGCGCCGTGGCCGACCGGTGCGCGCTCGACCCGCGCGCCGACCTCGGCATCGGAGAGGTGCACTTCCCGGAGCTCGAGCTCACGCGGGGCGCGACGGACGACGCGTCTCGAGACCGGCTCGCGGATGGGCTGCTGCGCCAACGCTGCGAGGCCGCGATCGGCGGCCGCTACGGCTCAGCGCCACGGATGCGGATCTGGACCCGGCTCGACCAGGAGCTCGAGACGATCCGCACCCTGGGCTACGCCTCCTACTTCCTCACCGTCGCCGACGTCACCGACCTGATCGGCGAGATGGGCATCCGTCGTGCCGCCCGCGGCTCTGGGGCCGGCAGCCTGGTCAACTACCTCCTCGGCATCTCCGGGGTCGACCCGATCCGCCACGGGCTGCTGATGGAGCGGTTCCTCTCCCCGCTGCGCGCCTCGCTGCCCGACATCGACGTCGACGTCGAGTCCGCCCGCCGGGAGGAGGTCTACCGCGCGATCCTCGACCGCTTCGGCGGGGAGCGGTGCGCCACCGTCTCGATGATGGACACCTACCGCGTCCGCCACGCGGTGCGCGACGTCGGCGCCGCCCTCGGCATGCCGCCGGGGGAGATCGACGCCATCGCCAAGGCGTTCCCGCACATCCGCGCCCGCGACGCCCGGCTGGCGTTGCGCGACCTGCCCGAGCTGCGGGCCAGCGGCCTGGGCGACGGTGGCCTCGACCACTTCTTCAGCCTGGTCGAGCGCCTCGACGGCCTGCCCCGCCACATCGCGATGCACCCGTGCGGGGTGCTGCTCTCCGACGTCACGCTGCTCGACCGCACGCCGGTCGAGGCGTCCTGGTCCGGCTTCCCCATGAGCCAGTTCGACAAGGACGACGTGGAGGACCTCGGCCTGCTCAAGCTCGACGTGCTCGGCATCCGGATGCAGTCGGCGATGGCCCACGCCGTCGCCGAGGTGGAGCGGGTCGACGGGGTGCGCCTCGACCTCGACGACGAGGCACAGGTGCCCTTCGACGACACCACGACCTACGACATGATCAGCAGCGCCAGGACCCTGGGCGTCTTCCAGATCGAGTCGCCCGGCCAGCGCGAGCTCGTCGGCAGGTCGGGCATCGAGTCCTTCGACGACATCATCACCGACATCTCGCTGTTCCGCCCGGGCCCGGTCAAGAGCGACATGATCACCCCCTACCTCGACGTCAAGCAGGGGTGGACCTCCGCCCACTACCTCCACGACGACCTGCGCCCGATCCTCGAGCAGACGCGCGGCGTGGTGGTCTTCCACGAGCAGGTGATCGAGATGATCGCCCGGCTCGGCGGCGTGTCCTACGCCGAGGGAGACGAGAAGCGGCGCGCGCTCGGCGACACCGAGGGCATGGCCGAGACGAAGGCGTGGTTCTTCCCCCGCGCCCTGGCCCAGGGCTACGACCCGCCGCTGGTCGAGCAGATCTGGAAGGTGCTCGAGGCCTTCGCCTCCTTCGGCTTCTGCAAGGCCCACGCTGCCGCGTTCGCCCTCCCGACCTACCAGTCGGCGTGGCTCAAGGCGCACTGGCCGGCCCACTTCCTGGCCGGCGTGCTGACCCACGACCCCGGCATGTACCCCAAGCGGCTGATCCTCGACGACGCCCGCCAGTTCGGCGTCGGCGTGCTCGGGCTCGACGTCAACGCCAGCGCGTCGACGTACGTCGTCGAGCGGGGCGGTGGCGAGCCGGAGCACGCGATCCGGCTCTCGCTCACCGACGTCAAGGGCATCAGCGGGGCCGAGGTCGCGCGCATCGTCGAGGCGCGCGAGGGCGCCCCCTACGTCTCGCTGTCCGACTTCTTCCACCGCGCCCGGGTCTCGCGGCCGATCCTCGAGCGGCTGGTGCTGGCCGGCGGCTTCGACGCGGTCTACGGCATCGGGTCGGGGGAGCAGGCGGTGACCCGGCGCGGTCGGGTGACGCGGCGCGACCTGCTGCTGCAGGTGGCCGAGCTCGACCTGCACACCCGCACGATCGACCGGGCCTCGCAGGGGCGGGGACGCGGGCTGTCGAGCCGTCGTACGCCCTTGCCCGCCACCCTCACCGCCACCGAGGCGGCCGACCGCAACAGCTCGGACCCCACCGTCCGGGCAGGCTCCGACCCGACCGAACGCCACGCCCTGGCCGACGGAGGCGTCTGGGCCCGCGCGTCAGCACAGTCACGGGCCGCGCGTGCGGTGGTCGCGACCGACTCGGTGCAGCTGACGCTGCGGCTGGGCGACGAGCCGGGCGAGCCGGGCGAACGGCCCACGGGGCTGCCCGAGATGACCACCCTCGAGCGGATGCGGGCCGAGCTGGAGATCCTGGGCCTCGACGTCAGCCAGCACGCCGTCACCACCTATGACCCGTTCCTCGACGCCCTCGGCGTGACCCGCAGCCGCGACCTGCTGCGCCGCCGCAGCCGCTCCGAGCTGCTGGTCGCCGGGGTCAAGGTCGCCACCCAGACGCCGCCGATCAAGTCCGGTCGCCGGGTGGTGTTCCTGACCCTCGACGACGGCACCGGTCCGGTCGACGCGACCTTCTTCGAGGACGTGCAGGGACCGTATGCCGCGACGGTCTTCTCGTCGTGGCTGCTGCTGGTGCGCGGCGAGCTGCGGCGCACCGGGCGTCGCGGCGTCTCGCTGCGCGCCACCGGCGCCTGGGAGCTGCCGGCCCTCCACGGGCTGTGGCAGCGCGGCCGCACCGGCGAGGAGGGCCTCGCGCTGGTGCGCGGTGAGCTGGCGCGCGTGCACGCGCCGGTCGGCGAGGAGCCGACCCAGCGGCGCGTCCTCGTCCACACCAGCGGGTTCCAGATGTCGCCCTACGCCGACATCAAGCCGGCCGGCGACCCGGTGAAGGACGTCGCGCGCACGCTCTGGCACCGCAGTCCGGGGAGCCCCGGATGAGACCGTCGTCGCCGGCTCTCCCACTAGGGTTGACCCCATGCCGCAGCCCTCTGCCAGCGACCGTCGCCAGTCCGTCCGCACCGGTGTGGTGTGGGACGGCCTACGCCGGGTCCTTGAGGACGACGAAGCTTTCGACGAGCAGGCCCGGATCGTCGACATCGGTGGCGGCACCGGCGGCTTCGCGGTCCCGCTGGCCGAGCTCGGCCACACCGTCCAGGTCATCGACCCCAGCCCCGACGCCCTCGCCTCCCTCGACCGCCGGGCACGTGAGCGCGGGGTCGCCGACCGGATCACGGGCCAGCAGGGCGACCTGTCCGACCTGCCCAGCCTGGTCGAGGAGACCGACCTCGTCCTCTGCCACGGCGTCCTGGAGATGGTCGACGATCCTGCCGCGTCCCTCGCCGCCATCGCCGGGGTGCTGCGCCCCGGTGGACACCTCAGCCTGCTCGTCGCCCAGCGGCACGCGGCCGTGGTGGCGCGCGCCATGGCCGGCCACTTCCAGGCCGCCCGCGAGCTGCTCGACGGCGACTCGACGACGACGTCGGCCGGGCGGGGCGGACGCCGCTTCACCCACGACGAGGTGGTCGACCTCCTCGCCACCGCCGGCCTGCGGCCGTCGTCGGTGCAGGCGGTGCGGGTCTTCGCCGACCTCGTGCCCGGCAGCCTCCTCGACCTCGAGCCCGGGGCCACCGCGGCCCTGGTCGAGCTCGAGCAGGCCGTCGCCACGCGCCCCGAGTACCTCCCGCTCGCCGCGCAGCTGCACGTCATCGCCAGCCGCTGACCGGCCACGGCTCGCCGCGGGAGCGGTGCTCCAGCCACGTTCCGCACCGCTCGAAGGTGGCTGGACCACCGCCACGACGATCCTCGGGGGTGGTGCCCGGTGACCGACACCCCGATCCTCCACGTCGACATGGACGCGTTCTACGCCTCCGTGGCCCTGCGCGAGCGTCCCGACCTGGTCGACCAGCCCGTGGTGGTGGGCGGCAGCGGCCGGGGGGTCGTGCTCGCCGCCAACTACGTCGCCCGCCGCTACGGCGTCCGCTCCGCGCTGCCGATGACCCGGGTCCGCCGGATGTGCCCCCACGTGGTGGTGATCGAGCCCGACTACGCCACGTTCACGAGCGTCTCGGCCTCGGTCATGGAGACCTTCCGCGAGGTGACGCCGGTCGTGGAGGCGGTCTCCCTCGACGAGGCGTTCCTCGACGTACGCGGCTCGACGCGGCGCCTCGGCCCGCCCGAGGGCATCGCCGAGCGCCTGCGCTCGACGATCCACGACGAGCAGGGCATCACCTGCTCGGTCGGGGTCGCGGCGTCGGTGTCGGTGGCCAAGCTGGCCAGCAGGCAGGCCAAGCCCGACGGCGTGATCGTCGTGCCGCCGGCCGCGGTCACCTCCTTCCTCCACCCCCTCGACGTCGGTGAGCTCTACGGCGTGGGGGAGAAGACCCAGGCACTGCTGCACCGGTTCGGCCTGCTCACCGTCGGCGACCTGGCCCACACCCCGCTCCGCACCCTCCAGCGCGCCGTGGGCGACCACCTCGGCCGCGAGCTCCACCACCTGGCCTGGGGCACCGACCGCAGCGAGCTCACGCCGCGGGCCGGGCCGCACGAGCCCGAACGCTCCATGGGTGCCGACGAGACCTTCGGCCGCGACACCGACGACCGCGAGGTGATCGTGCGCGAGCTGCTGCGCCTCTCCGCCCGGGTGGCCAGTCGGATGCGCTCGGCCGAGGTCGCCGGCCGGACGATCACCCTCAAGGTCCGATTCGCCGACTTCACCACCATCACCCGCTCGCGCACCCTGCCCGAGGCCACCGACGTCACCGTGGAGATCCACCGCGCGGTCACCCGCCTCTACGACGCGCTCGGCCTGCAGCGCGCCCGCCTGCGGCTGGTCGGCGTACGCGTCGAGGGACTGGTCCCGCGCGCGACGGTGCACCGCCAGCTGGTGCTGGGGGAGCCCGAGCGCGGCTGGGCCGACGCCGACCGTGCGGTGGACCGGGCCACGCGCCGCTTCGGCTCCGCGGCCGTGCGTCCGGCGAGCCTGGTCTGAGGCCTGGTCTGAGGCGATCGTGCCCTGCCGCGTCGCCCGATCCGTCTCCCGGGTGAGGTGGTTCTCCGTCCCGGGGGGTGAATTTTCTGGGGACGCCTACCGTAGGTGCACGCGCGTGCCTAGACTTGGCGGCAAGAAGGTGAGGAGGAACCGTGGAGCTCTCCGAGGAAGAACTGCGACTGCTCGAGCAGATGGAGCGCGCCCTCGTCGAAGAGGACCCCAAGCTCGCCTCCACCCTGCGTGGCACCTCGTTCCAGCGCGCTGCTCGTCGCCGCATGGTCATGGGCGGCGTCGTCCTCGTCGCCGGCATCGGCCTGCTGATCCTCGCCGTGCTCCTGGACGTCGACACGGTGATCCAGACGATCATCGGTGTCCTCGGCTTCGTGGTGATGCTCGGCGGCGCGATCCTCGCCCTGACCTCTGCCCGCAGGCCCGGTCCCGCTGCGCCGAAGGTGCGCGCCACGAGCCGCACCGGCTTCGGCGTCGTCGACGGCGGTCGCCCCCACCGTCCCGGTCGCCAGCGGTCGGGGAGTCCCTTCATGGAGCGCATGGAGGAGCGGTGGCGTCGCCGCCGCGAGCGCGGGCTCTGACCTGAGCCCCACCCCCGGTCGCACCTGACGGACCGGTCACCCGCCCGAGGTGACCCGTCCGACCCGCGCGCGTCACGCTCGGCGTCAGCCGATGAGCTCGTCGACCGTCCGGGTGCTCTCGTGGTCCACCGGCGCCTCGCCGGTGCGGGTCTGCGAGCGCGGGCGCCACGACGTACGGCGCCCGGTCACCGAGGCCGGCCACCAGGCGGCACGGCGTACGTCGCGGGGGGTGACGCCGGCGGCGAGGGACTCCTCCACCAGGGTCAGCTCGTCGCGGAACCGGTCGGCCGTGAAGGTCTCCGGGTTGCGGGCGTAGCGGCTGTGCTCGAGGGCCGTCACCAGGCGGTCCAGGGCCCGCGCCGCCTCCGGTGCCTGGTCACGACCGCGGCGCGGCCGGTCAGGCCTGGCTCCGCCCGCGGTCGGCCGGGCCAGCAGCCGACCCAGCCACTCACCGGCACGCCGCGGGGAGCGTCCCACGGGCCAGGCATGGCCCAGGTCGCGTGCCACGTCGCGCAGCTCGACCCAGAGGTCCTCGATGTCGCCGGCCAGGCGGCGGCGCCGGCGCGCGCCCCGCAGCAGCCGTGGCGTGAGGAGCAGGAGGGCCATGACCGCCAGGCCGGCGGTGCCGGCGAGGACCGGCAGCCACGGGATCGAGGACGAGTCCTCGTCGGCGGCGCCGGAGTCGGCGCTGGCGCTCTCGCCACGCTCGGGCAGGAGCTCGGTCGAGCGGCTCGCACTCGGCGACGGGCTCTCGGTCACCGGGGCGAAGTCGGCCGTCGTGTAGTCGGGGACCTGCCCGGCGCGGTCCTGCGGGGTGGGCTCGAAGCGCACCCAGCCGGAGCCGGGGAAGTAGAGCTCGGGCCACGCGTGCAGGTCGTGCGCGGAGAACTCCCAGGCGCCGGTGCTGGTCTTCTCGGGCTCGAGGAAGCCGACCGCGACCCGGCTCGGGATGCCGAGCACGCGGGCCATGATCGCCATGGACGCAGCGAACTGCTCGCAGTAGCCGACCCGCTCGTCGAGGAACGCCAGCAGGTCGGCGCCACCGCTGCCCGCGGACTCGACCTGCGCCTTGTCGTAGCGGAAGCCGCCGTCCTCGCGGAACCACTGCTGGAGCAGCTGCGCCTTCTGGAAGCGGGTCGGCGCGTCGGCGGTCACGCTCGCGGCGAGGCGGCGGATCTCGTTGCTGAGGCCGGTCGGGAGGTCGGTGAAGGTGCCGGCCACCGTGCCGGCGCCGGAGACGGCGTCGTTCATCGACTCCGCGTCGTAGGTCAGCTGGACGCCGCTGAAGTCGTAGGTCGTGTCGGCCGTCGTCACGTCGTCCTGCGCGGCGATGAAGTCGCGCGTGCTGACGTCGTAGCGCCACTCCGTGCCCGCCGCGATCCGGGTGACCTGGGCAGTGGTGGGCAGCCACGTCGAGGAGAAGTCCGGCCCGATCCGGACGTCGTACTTGTACTCCTTGCGCGGCACGCCGAGGGCGACCCCGTCGAGGGGCGGCAGGGCACCGGTCGCGGTCTGGGTGTCCGGGATCGCGCGGTCACCGGGCGTCCACGACGAGCCGTTGAAGCGGGTGAGCACCGAGAGGCGGAGGTAGGTCGGCCTGGGGCCCGGGGTGGTGACCCACAGCAGCGGGATGTCCTCGCCGCTGCTCAGGTCGCGGCGCAGGTCGACCATCGGGTCCTTGACCTCCACCTCGCGGGTGCCGGGACCGTTGCCGTCGAAGACGCTCATGCTCATGGTCGGCACAGCGGCCGGCACGACGACAGCGAGCGCGATCGCCGCGGCACCCAGGGCGAGCGCGGTGTTGCCGATCGCCCCGGTGCGCACGGAGAACGTGCCCTTCTCGCCGTCGGGGGCGCGGCCCCAGCCGGCGACGTGGTCGCTGTGCTGCAGGAAGACGAGAGTGAGGAAGAGACCGGCGATCACCGCGAAGAGCCACCACGAGACGGCCTCGCCGGTCACCGCCACGGGCAGGGTGTACGCCGCCAGCAGCACGAGGCCGGCCACCGGCGCGCGGCGCAGGCTGCAGGCGATGACGTCGACGAGGATGACGACCAGCGTGCCGCCGATGAGCAGGAGCGGGTGGACCGGAGGCACGCCGAGCTGGACGGGCGCGGCATAGCTGCGCGAGCTCTCCAGGGCGGCCTGGACGGCAGCCACGAACTCGTCGACGTTGCCCGGGGTCGGGAACGGCGAGCCCGTGGTGGTGCCCAGGACCAGCAGTGCGCCGAGGACGAGCTGTCCGGCGACGATCGCGGTGAGCGGGAGCCGGCTCCAGCGCGCCACCGCGGCCGACCCGCAGACGACCACGCCGATGAAGAGGAGGGGGAAGCCGACCTCGGCGAAGCCCTCGGTCAGCACGCGCCACGACAGCACCGTCGCCCAGGACGCGAGCAGCGCGATCCCGGCCACGCGCAGCTGCTGGGGCAGGGTGCTCCAGGAGGTCCTCATCGTGCCGCCCCCACGGACGTGGCCCTGCTCTGCATCAGGCCGAGCTCCTGCCAGGCGGTGTCGAGCCGGTCCCGGGGGCCGACGGTGACCGAGCGCCAGCCCGAGGACGTCAGCTGCACCGCGGAGCCGCGGCCGGGCTGGGCGGGGAGGTGGGGCGCCCAGGCGTCGACGTCGAGGGCGATGGCGAGGCTGGAGGACGCGTGGTGCTGGAGGCGGCGCAGGAAGCCGAGGTCGGGGTCACCGAGACCGCCGAAGACCCCCACCACCAGCCCACCGTGGCCGGGCTCGGCCAGCCACTGCGTGTCGGGTGCCGGGCGGTGGTCGAGCTGGACGACCGCCAGTGCCTCGAGGAGCGGGATCGTGCTGGCCTCGGCGGACTGCGAGTGCCACTGGGTCTCGCGGCTGTCGCCCGAGGCGGTGACCAGTCGCACCGTGTAGCCGTGGTGGGCGAGGTGCACGGCGATGGACGCGGCCGCGGAGACCGCACCCTCCAGGGAGCTCGCCGCGCCCTGCCCGCGGTGGGAGGTGCCGCGGTTGTCGAGGAAGACGGTGGCCCGCGACTGCCAGGGCTGCTCCTCGCGCCGGACCATGAGCTCCCCGACCCGGGCCGAGCTGCGCCAGTGGACGCGGCGCAGGTCGTCGCCGCGGCGGTACTCGCGCACCGTGACGTCCTCCGCGCTGCCGGTCGCGAAGGCGCGGGGGCGGTTGTCGCCGGATCCCGTCCAGGCCCCGCCCAGGGGGATGTTGGGCAGCGGCATCGTCCGCGGGGTCACGGTCAGGCGGGTGGTGGCGTGGAAGGTGCGGCCGAGCTCGACCAGGCCGAAGGGGTCGGTGACCCGCACCGACATCGGGCCGATCTCGAACTGGCCGCGCAGCTCGGAGCGCACCTGGTAGGTCGCGTGGCGGCGCCAGCCGTGACCGAGTCCCTCGAGCACGAAGCGCGGCCGGGTGCCCAGGACGTAGGGGAGGCGCTCCTCCAGCAGGAGCACTCCCGTCGGGGTGCGCGACTCGTTGGCGACGGTGAGCTCGACGGTGGCGGGCTGCCCGGCGACGACGAGCTGCGGCGAGAGCGTGCGGACGAGCGCGAGGCGGTAGCGCGAGCGGCCGACCCACCACGCGGTGAGCAGCGGCAGGACGGCGGCCAGCACGCCGATGCGTACGACGGACGAGTGGCCGACCACGATCGCGGCCACGACGGTGGTGATGCCCGCAGCCAGGAACGCCCGTCCGCGGACGGTCAGTGCAGCGAGTGCCTCACGCACGGCTGGCGTCGGGGACCGGCACCGACTCCACGATCGCGGTCAGGATCGCCGAGGTGGTGCGTCCGCTCATGGTGGCCTCGACATTGGGCAGCAGCCGGTGCGCGAGCACCGGCGAGGTGATGCCGTGGATGTCGTCGGGGAGGACGTAGTCGCGGCCCTGGGTGGCCGCGACGGCCTTGGCGGCGCGCACGAGGTGGAGCGTCGCGCGGGGCGAGGCGCCGAGGTGCAGGTCGTTGCTGGTGCGGGTGGCGGTCGTGAGGGCGACGGCGTAGCGGTGGACGGCCGAGGACACGTGGACCCGGCCGACGATCTCGATCACCTTGCGGAGCTCGCCGGCGTCGGTGACCGGCTCCAGGTCGTCGAGCGGGTTGTGGGCGGTGTGGCCCTCGAGCATCGCGATCTCGGCGGACTCGACCGGGTAGCCGACCGAGACCCGCGCCATGAAGCGGTCGCGCTGGGCCTCGGGGAGGGCGTAGGTGCCCTCCATCTCGATCGGGTTCTGGGTCGCGATGACCATGAACGGCTTCTCGAGCATGTAGGTCGCGTTGTCGACCGTGACCTGGCGCTCCTCCATCGCCTCGAGGAGGGCGGACTGCGTCTTGGGGGAGGCGCGGTTGATCTCGTCGCCGACCACGATGTTGGCGAACACGCCGCCGGGGCGGAACTCGAACTCGCGGGTGTCCTGGTTGAAGACCGAGACGCCGGTGACGTCGGAGGGCAGCAGGTCCGGGGTGAACTGGATGCGCCGCACGGAGCAGTCGATGCTGCGCGCCAGCGCCTTGCTCAGCTGGGTCTTGCCGACACCGGGCACGTCCTCGATGAGGAGGTGCCCCTCGGCCAGGAGCACGACGAGGGCGGCGTTGACGACGTCCGGCTTGCCGGCGATCACCCGCTCGATGTTCTGACGCACCACACCCGTCACCCGGCGCACGGTGTCCAGATCCGGTGCCCGCCCCGACAGCCCAGTGGTCACGTCTCGCCATCCCCTCGTTCGCGCTGCACACCACCGTATGTGGTCCGCGCAACATACCTGTCCACAGCAACGGGTCCGCCACCTCGAGGACCGACCGTTATCGGACTGCTCATCGGCGCACGGCACGTCGATCCACCACCTCCACCCACCCCGCGACCTGGTTCTCCCCACTTTCCACCACCGTCGTCGGCGTACGTCCCCCACCGGCGCCCCACTCCGGCCCCCTGAGCGTGGATCGGGGCATTTCCACGCTCAGTCGTCCCGTCGCGGCCTGTGCCTCGGTGCGGACCGACGCGCCCGGCCACCGCGGAAATTCGCGCTCGCAACACGTGCAATCTGGTTGACGGTGGAGGGAAGTGGAGTAATGTGGTGCGAAGTGGGGGACAGGGTCGATCTGCCCGCCGAGCCAGGGGAGGTGCCGGATGTTCTTCGGCACCTACACGCCCAAGCTCGACGAGAAGGGACGCCTCTTCCTCCCGGCGAAGTTCAGAGACGAGCTGACCGAGGGACTCGTGGTGACCAGGGGGCAGGAGCGCTGCCTCACCGTCTGGTCGCTGGAGGACTTCGGCCGGCTCACCGACCGGCTCCGCGAGGCGCCGGTCACCCAGAAGAGCACCCGCGACTACGTCCGCATGCTGTTCGCCGCCGCCAGCCAGGAGGTGCCGGACAAGCAGGGACGGATCAACATCCCGGCACCGCTGCGGGACTACGCCTCGCTCCGCAAGGAGTGCGTGGTCATCGGATCGATGAACCGGATCGAGATCTGGGACCCCACCGCGTGGGCGACCTACTCGGAGGAGCAGGAGCAGAAGTTCTCCGAGCTCAGCGACGAGGTCTTCCCCGGCATCTGAGCACCACCTCCACCAGCAGGAGCACCACCCCGCACCACACAACACGACAGCTGACATCCGGACCCGCATCACCAGGTCTCGAGCCCGCTCCTCGCGATGCCATCTGGGGCACTTCCCCGGCACCAGAGGGCACCCCATCGCAGGGAGCGGGCAGGGACCTGGTGCGGCGGCTCACCTCGTGCCACACGGCGGGGAGTGTCAGTCGCACCGCCAACCAGCACGACCAGCATCACCGCCAGCACGACGGTCGGCCCTTCAGCCGGCACGGACAGCAACCAGTGGGGTCGAGACCAATGAGCACCAGCCAGCCCTTGGGACGTACGGCAGCGGCAGCCCCGCTGCGGGTGCGTGACCAGGCGCGCGAGGCGGCCGCCCTGATCGCGTTCTCCGCCGCCACGGCCTCGTGCCTGGCCGTGGCGCTGCTACTGCTGACGCGCCTGGGATCCCAGGGCTGACTCCATGACGACTCCCCGCCACGCCCCGGTGCTCCTCGACCGGGTCGTCGCCCTGCTGGCGCCTGCCCTCGAGGCACCCGGCTCGGTCTACGTCGACTGCACGCTCGGCCTCGGCGGCCACAGCGAGGCGGTGCTCGAGCGCTGCCCCCAGGCCCGGGTGATCGGCATCGACCGCGACCCGGATGCACTGGCCATGTCGACCGAGCGGCTCGCCGCCCACGGCGACCGCTTCACGGCCGTCCACGCCGTGTACGACGAGCTCCCGGAGGTGCTCGGCAGCCTGGGCCTGCCGCACGCCGACGCCGTCTTCTTCGACCTCGGCGTCTCCTCCATGCAGCTCGACGTCCGGGACCGCGGCTTCGCCTACGCCGAGGACGCGCCGCTCGACATGCGGATGGACCCGACGACCGGCCAGACCGCGGCGGAGCTGCTCAACACCGCGACCGCCCAGGAGCTCACCCGCATCCTGCGCGAGTACGGCGAGGAGAAGTTCGCGAGCCGGATCGCCCGTGAGGTCGTCCGGCGTCGCGAGACGACGCCGTTCACCACCAGCGCCGGCCTGGTCGAGCTGCTCTACGCCTCGATCCCCGCACCCGCGCGGCGTACGGGAGGCCACCCGGCCAAGCGCACCTTCCAGGCGCTGCGGATGGCCGTCAACGACGAGCTGGCCGTCCTGCGCCGTGCGATCCCGGCCTCGATCGAGGTCATCGGGGTCGGCGGCCGCGTCGTGGTGGAGTCCTACCACTCGCTGGAGGACCGGCTGGTCAAGCGGGCCTTCGCGGACGCCACCCGGCTCGACGTGCCGCACGACCTGCCGTTCGTGCCCGAGGGCGCCGAGCCCGCCCTGCGCCTGGTCACCCGCGGTGCCGAGCGCGCCGACGAGCACGAGATCGCCGAGAACCCCCGAGCAGCCTCCGTCCGCCTGCGCGCCGTCGAGCGCGTCCTTCCCGCCTCCCGCACCCTTCCCCCAGGAGTCGTCAGATGAGCAGTCCCGCCCTCCAGACGAGGACCCGTGTTACCCGGATCGCGCAGGAGGCCGTCGACAGGGCGCGCCTCACCGTCGTGCCGCGGGTGCGCACCCGTGCGCCGCGGGTGCCGTTCGTGACCCTGGTCAGCCTCGTCCTCGTGGGCGGCATCGTCGGACTGCTGCTCTTCAACACCTCGATGCAGCAGGCGTCGTTCTCGGCCTCCTCCCTCGAGAACGAGGCCGACACCCTGGCGGCGCGCGAGCAGACGCTGCGGATGGAGCTCGACGAGCTGCGCAACCCGCAGCGGGTGGCCCTGGAGGCCCAGCAGATGGGCATGGTCATCCCGTCCGCGCCCGTCTTCCTCGACCTCGAGACCGGCAAGACGATCGGCGTGCGCACCCCGGCCACCCGGGAGAACGCGATCCAGCTCCTGCCCCCCGCACCGGTGAAGCCGGCCGTGCTGGCCCCGGCGCCGACGATCGTCGAGGTGCCCGCCGACCCGACGTCCACCGCGACCACGCCGCCGACCGGCGACGAGCAGTCGACCGGCAACGCCCGGAACATGCCGGGCAACAAGCAGGGGAACAAGCAGGACCGCAAGAACCGCAACCGGTGACGGCGCGGTCGCGTCGATCCGGCGCGCCGCACCCATAGATTTCGTCCACAGGCCAGCCCGCTGCCAGGAGCGGGGGCCGGAAACAGGGGAGAGCAGTGCCCAGCACCCGCACCAGGCGTGGCGCCTCACGAGGCGCCCCCATGCTGCGACTGCGCGTCGGGTTCGTCCTCATCGCGATCGTCCTCTCCTTCTTCGGCGCGCGGCTCGTCCAGCTGCAGGGCGTGGACCCCGGGTCGTACGCCGCCATGGCCGCCGCCGAGGGTGCGGTGAGGGTGCCGCTGGAGGCCGAGCGCGGTGACATCCTCGACCGCAACGGCATCCCGCTCGCCGACTCGATCAAGGGCAAGATGGTCATCGCCGACCCGGCGCTGACCGCCGCGCAGGCTCCCGAGCTCGCCCGCCTGCTCTCCGACCGGCTCTCCATCGACTACTTCCGGACCCTCACCGCGCTGCGCGGCCGCAAGGAGGGGAGCCGCTACGAGTACGTCGCCCGCCGGGTGCCGAGCACGCTGGCCGGCGACACCCTGGCCGCGCTCGACGACGCGGGCTACGAGGGCATCTCCCTGCAGGACGACCCGATCCGCGACTACCCGGCCGGTGACGTGGCCGCCAACCTGATCGGCTACATGGGCACCGACGAGCCGCTGGGCGGCTTCGAGCGGACCTTCGACAAGCAGCTGGCGGGGGTCGACGGCGAGGCCACCTGGCAGTCCAACTCCGGCAAGGGCGTCCGGATCCCGCTGCGGGAGAGCACGATCGAGGCCGCGCAGAACGGCGCGCCGCTGCGCACCACGATCGACCGCGACCTGCAGTGGTTCACCCTGAAGGTGCTGGCCCAGGCGGTCCAGCAGGCCCGCGCCGAGAGCGGCGCCGCGATCGTGATGGACACCCGCACCGGCGAGATCCTGGCGCTGGCCGACGTGCCGACCTTCGACGCCAACAAGCCGACCGACGCCGACAAGGAGGACCTGGGCTCACGGGCGATGAACGACACCTACGAGCCCGGGTCGGTGGAGAAGGTCCTCACCGCGTCCTCGCTGATCGACGCAGGCGTGGCCTTCCCACGCCAGAAGTTCAAGGTGCCGGGCAGCCTGCAGCGCCAGGACCGCGCGATCGGTGACTGGTTCGACCACGGCATGATCCGGCTGACCCTGGCCGGGATCATCGCCAAGTCGTCCAACATCGGCACCGTGCTGGCCGCCGACGCGTTCACGCCGCCGCAGCTCGTGGACTACCTCCAGCGCTTCGGC
Organism: Nocardioides sp.; assembly: GCF_025965415.1. Lineage (GTDB taxonomy): Bacteria > Actinomycetota > Actinomycetes > Propionibacteriales > Nocardioidaceae > Nocardioides. The sequence goes on along the minus strand of NZ_JAOPWY010000003.1, from coordinate 2,359 downwards.
CTGGGCCAGAAGACCAACATCGGCGTGCGCGGAGAGACGCCCGGCATCCTGACGCCGGGCGACGTGATGACCTCGCAGACCAAGGACCGCGTCGCCTTCGGCCAGTCGCTGTCGGTCAACGTCGCCCAGATGGCGGCCGCGGTGAACGCCGTCGCCAACGGGGGAGTCCGGGTCTCCCCGAGCCTGATCTCCGGGTCGGCGGTGACCGACGACGGGATCACCGTCGGCACCGACGTGGCCACCCGCACCCGCATCATCAGCAAGCAGGCCGCCCGCGCGACCGCCAAGATGATGGAGAAGGTCGTCGACCCCGAGGACGGCGTCGCACCGGCCGCCCAGGTGCCCGGCTACCTCGTGGCCGGCAAGACCGGCACGGCCCAGCGGGTCGCCGAGGGCTGCGGCTGCTACGACGGCAGCACCTCCGTCTCCTTCGGTGGCTTCGCCCCCGCGGACGACGCCCGGTTCACCGTCTACGTCGTGATCCACGCACCCCAGGGCGAGGCCGGCGGCGGTTCGACGGCCGGCCCGGTGTTCTCACGGATCATGGGCTACGTCCTGGGACGCTACGGCGTGGAGCCGACCAACGGCACGCCGTCGCGTCTCCCCGTCGAGTGGTGAGTCGATACGCTCGGTCGGTGGATCAACCCGTGCAGCCGCCGGGAGCGGCGCGACCGCTCCGGGTCCACCCGACCCCCGCCACCGAGCTCGTCGAGGGGCTGGCCGACTGGCTCGGCGGCACCACCGGGGTGACGGTCCACGGCGACCTCGACGTCGACGTCACCGGGATCTCGCTGAGCACGGCGCGGATCCGTCCCGGTGACCTGTACGCCGCCCTCCCGGGCACCCGCGCCCACGGTGCCGCCTACGCCGGGCAGGCCCTCGCCGCCGGGGCGGTCGTCGTGCTCACCGATGCCGCCGGGCTCGACCTGCTGCCGCCGGGGACCCCGGCGGTCGTCGTTCCCGAGCCACGACGGGTGCTGGGCCGCCTGGCCGCGCGGATCTACGGCGACCCGGCCACCGCCCTGCGCGTCATCGGGGTCACCGGGACCCAGGGCAAGACCACCACCACGCGCATCCTCGAGCAGGGCCTCACGGCGTCCGGGACCTCCTCGGCGGTGATCGGCACGGTCGGCACCCGGATCGCGGGCGAGGACGTCAAGACCGAGCTCACCACGCCCGAGGCGCCCGACCTGCACGGCCTCTTCGCCGTGATGCGCGAGCGCGGCGTGGACACCTGCGCGATGGAGGTCTCCAGCCACGCCCTGGTGCTCGGGCGCGTCGACGGCGTCGTCTTCGACGTCGCGACCTTCCTCAACCTCGGCCGTGACCACCTCGACTTCCACGCCGACCTCGACGACTACTTCGCCGCCAAGGCCGGTCTCTTCACCCCCGAGCGGGCGCGCGTCGGCCTGACCAACGTCGACGACGAGTTCGGACGCCGGCTCCTCGAGGTCGCGAGCATCCCGATGTCGACGTACTCCTCGCGCGGCCGGGACGCCGACTGGCGCGCGGTCGACGTCGACCTCACCGCGACCGGGGCGGCCTTCACGGTGCTCGGTCCGGATGTCGAGCTGGTCGGCTCCATCCACATCCCCGGGGAGTTCAACGTCTCCAACGCCCTCGCTGCCATCGCCTCCGCCGCGATGGCCGGGCTCGACCCGCGGGCGGTCGCCGACGGCATCTCCCGGGTGGGCGGCGTACCCGGGCGCCTCGAGCAGGTCGTGCAGGGACAGGACTACGCCGTGGTCGTCGACTACGCCCACAAGCCCGACGCGCTCGAGGCCGTGCTCGCCACGCTGCGCCCGCTCACCCGGGGCCGGGTCATCGCGGTGATCGGCGCCGGTGGCGACCGCGACACGATCAAGCGCCCCGTCATGGGCGAGATCGGCGGGCGGCTGGCCGACGTCCTCATCGTCACCGACGACAACCCCCGCAGCGAGGACCCGGCCGCGATCCGGGCGGCCGTGCTGGCGGGCACCCGCGGCGCCCACGCCGACGTCCTGGAGATCGGTGACCGCCGGCTCGCGATCCGCGAGGCCGTGCTGCGCGCCGAGCCCGGCGACGTCGTCCTGATCGCCGGCAAGGGGCACGAGAGCGGCCAGGAGGTCGACGGCGTGGTCCACCCCTTCGACGATCGGGTCGTGGCAGCCGAGGAGATCGCCGGGCGCGGGGTCACCGCATGATCGAGATGACCCTCGCCGAGATCGCCGACGTCGTCGGCGGCACGATCGCCGACGACGCACCCGGGGCCGCCGACGTGGTGGTCACGGGGGCGCCGTTCCTGGACTCGCGCGACGTCGTCGCCGGCGGGCTCTTCGCGGCGTTCGAGGGGGAGCGGGCCGACGGCCACGTCTTCGCT
>NZ_JAOPWY010000153.1 GCF_025965415.1 Nocardioides sp. | reverse complement strand
GGTGAAGCGGACCAGTGCACAAACTCGCAATCGGCGAGGAGGCCGTCAATGGACGCAGATCTGCAGGTTGTTGCAACGCGAGAACCTGCACGTCCCGAACGTCGCCTTCGCGTCGTGTCCGATAATCGGGACCTCGCGCGATTCCGTCGTCGCGGAGCGGATCAGCGGGGGAGAAGCGCGGGTCGCGTGGGCGTGGTGGCAGCGATTCGCGCGGCCACTGCGTCCCCGAACTCGCGGTGCCCGGACTCGGTGAGGTGGAGCCGGTCCGCGAGGTAGGGGAGGTCGAGGTCGCTGGTGCGGACGTAGGGGACGTCGTACTCGTCGCTCAGGTCGGCCAGCAGCGCGTCCACGCGGGGCACCGCGGCCGAGCGCGCGGGGGCGTCCGCGGGGCCGACGACGACCACGTGCTGCCCGGCCAGGTCGGCCATGAGCTCGCGGAAGCCGCGTTCGACGGCGGCGGCGGGCTGGTCGTAGTCGTTCAGGCCACCCTCGACGACGACGAGCTGCGGGCGGGCGGCGAGCGCGGTCGGTGCCCGGTCGTGGAAGGAGACCGGGCCGCAGGTGCTGGCCCCCACGCTGAAGCCGGAGCCCGAGAAGCCCGCGACGTGGACCTCGCCGGGGAGGCGTCCGGCCCACGAGCGACCGAGGTCGTCCTGGCCGAGGCCGACGGACCAGGAGTCGCCGATCACCAGCACCCGCTGTCCGCCTCCGGTGACCATCGCGCCGCGCTCGCGTGCGTCGGCCCGGTGCTGCTGGCACCGTGCCAGGTCTGCTCCGGCGCGGTCGGGGAGGTTGAACGCCATGAAGGCAGCCAACAGCAGCGCGACGGCAGTGGCGCCGAAGACCCGGCGCAGGTTCCCCCGATGGAGCACGGGAGAAGTGTGCGGCCGGGAGACCGGATTCCGCAGGTGTTCACCGATGATATCCACCACGTGGATGACGCCGAACCACCCGGAATTGCAGGCGCGGCCGGGGCGCGTGCGCGCCTAGGGTGGCCGGCGTGACCGCTGACCCGCTGCTGAAGGCCTACGACGACCAGCTCCGCACCGACGCCGAGGTCGCTCGCGCCGCGGACCTGAGGCGCGAGGGGCCGGTGCTCTGGGCGGTCTTCGACCACGGCGGGTTCGTCAGCTACCGCGACCTCGGCGGGCTCGAGGGCGCCGCGCTCGACGACCTCATCGAGCGGACCGTCGCCCACTACCGCGACGACACCGAGGTCGCGTCGTTCGAGTGGAAGTCGCGCGGCCACGACCTGCCCGCGGACCTGGGGGAGCGGCTGGTCGCGCACGGCCTCGTGCCCGAGCCGGTCGAGACGGTGATGATCGGCGAGGCCGCCCTGCTCGCCGTCGCCGTACCCCTGGCGGACGCCCCGGACGGCCCCGTCGTCGTACGCCGCATCGGCGAGGGGGACGACGTGGTGCACGACCTGACGCGGATGCTGGCCGCCCAGGAGTCCGTCTTCGGCGGCGGGCGCGGACCGTCCGTGGACTCCTCCCTCGCCGAGCTGCGCTCCGGCGGCTCGGAGTTCTGGATCGCCGAGGTCGGTGACCGGGTCGTCTGCGGCGGGCGGCTGACGCCGGTGGCCGGCACGGAGTTCGCCGGCATCTGGGGCGGCTCGACGCTGCCCGAGTTCCGGGGCCGCGGGATCTACCGCGCCCTCGTCGCCGCGCGCGCAGGGTCGGCGATGGAGCGCGGCGTGCGCCTGATCCACTCCGACTGCACCGACATGTCGCGCCCCATCCTCGAGCGTTCCGGCCTGCGGGCCGTGACCACCACGACGCCGTACGTCTGGACCCGCCCGCCGAGCTGACGCATGTGCACACGCAAAAGGTGCCGAGCTGACGCTTGTGCACGCGCCAGAGGTGCCGAGCTGACGCTTGTGCCGACGCAGAATGCGCACAAGCGTCAACTCGGCGGTCCTGTGGTGCGCACGAGCGACAGGTCGGCGGGGATTTGTGCGGCGGCGGGAACATCTCGGGTCACCATGCGTTGGAGCCAGTGAACAGAGTTGAGTGAGATCGACTCAAGAGTTTTGCCAGTCCGGCCGAAGCGCGGCAGACTGGCACCACATCGCAGGATCCAACGCAGGAGGTAAACCCCCATGGCTCGAGCCGTCGGCATCGACCTCGGTACGACGAACTCCGTCGTCGCCGTCCTCGAAGGTGGAGAACCCACCGTCATCGCCAACGCCGAAGGCGCCCGGACCACCCCGTCCGTCGTCGCCTTCACCAAGTCCGGCGAGGTCCTCGTCGGCGAGGTCGCCAAGCGACAGGCGGTCACCAACGTCGACCGCACCATCCGGTCCGTCAAGCGCCACATGGGCGAGGACTGGAAGGTCGACATCGACGACAAGACCTTCACGCCCCAGCAGATCAGCGCGTTCGTGCTGCAGAAGCTCAAGCGCGACGCGGAGGCCTACCTCGGCGAGACCGTGACCGACGCGGTCATCACCGTGCCGGCGTACTTCTCCGACGCGCAGCGCCAGGCGACCAAGGAGGCCGGCGAGATCGCGGGCCTGAACGTCAGCCGCATCGTCAACGAGCCCACCGCCGCGGCCCTGGCCTACGGCCTCGACAAGGGCGAGGACCAGACCATCCTCGTCTTCGACCTCGGTGGCGGCACGTTCGACGTGTCCCTCCTCGAGATCGGTGAGGGCGTCGTCGAGGTCAAGGCGACCTCCGGTGACAACAACCTCGGTGGTGACGACTGGGACAACCGCGTCGTCGAGTGGATGATCAAGACGTTCAAGGCCAACTTCGGGGTCGACCTCGGCGCCGACAAGATCGCCAAGCAGCGCCTCCAGGAGGCGGCCGAGAAGGCGAAGATCGAGCTGTCCTCGAGCTCCGAGACCACGATCCACCTCCCCTACATCACCCACGGCGAGGGCGGTCCGCTCCACTTCGAGGAGAAGCTGACCCGCAGCGAGTTCCAGAAGCTCACGGCCGACCTGCTCGACCGCACCAAGGCGCCGTTCCAGTCGGTGCTCAAGGACGGCGGCGTCGCGGTCTCCAACATCGACCACGTGGTCCTCGTCGGCGGCTCGACCCGCATGCCGGCCGTGACCGAGGTCGTCAAGGAGCTCCTCGGCGGCAAGGAGCCCAACAAGGGCGTCAACCCCGACGAGGTCGTCGCCGTCGGCGCCGCGCTCCAGGCCGGTGTCCTCAAGGGCGAGGTCAAGGACGTGCTCCTCCTCGACGTCACCCCGCTCTCCCTCGGCATCGAGACCAAGGGCGGCGTGATGACCACGCTCATCGAGCGCAACACCACGATCCCGACCAAGCGCTCGGAGATCTTCACCACTGCCGACGACAACCAGCCGTCGGTGGAGATCAAGGTCGCGCAGGGCGAGCGCCAGATGTGGTCGCAGAACCAGCCGCTCGGCAACTTCGAGCTGACCGGCCTGCCGCCGGCCCCGCGCGGCGTGCCGAAGATCGAGGTCACCTTCGACATCGACGCCAACGGCATCGTGCACGTGTCGGCCAAGGACCAGGCGTCCGGCCGCGAGCAGTCGATGACCATCTCCGGTGGCTCGGCGCTCGGGAAGGACGAGATCGACCGCATGGTCAAGGAGGCCGAGCAGTACGCCGAGGAGGACGCCAAGCGTCGCGAGACGGTGGAGGCCCGCAACCAGGGCGACCAGCTCGTCTACACGACCGAGAAGTTCCTCGCCGACAACGGCGACAAGCTCCCCGACGACGTGAAGACCGAGGTCCAGGCCGACGTCGACGCGCTCAAGGAGACCCTGGCCAAGGAGGACGCGTCCTCCGAGGAGATCACCGCCGCGGTCACCAAGGTGGGCGAGTCCAGCCAGAAGATGGGTGCCGCGATGTACGCCGCCGCCGAGGCCGACCAGGCCGCTGCCGGCGGTGCCACGGGTGCCACCGGTGAGGCCGACGACGACGTCGTCGACGCCGAGATCGTCGACGAGCCGGCCGACTCCGACGCCGGGTCCGGCGACGACGCGTCCGCGGAGGGTGAGTCCAAGTGACCGAGTCCGGCAGCGCATCCTTCGGTGACGCGGCCGGCGAGATGGCCAACGAGACCGAGGTCGAGGTGCCCCAGGAGGGCGCCTCGGCCTCGGCCGGCCAGCCGGACGCAGCGTCCGACACCACCTCCGACACCATCTCGGACACCACGTCCCACGCCAGCTCTGACACGACGACCGACCCCGGCGCCGCCGGGGGGACCAGCGGCGTGGACAACTGGCTGGAGGAGGGCGGCCCGCTCGAGCCCGAGGACTTCGCCGACGACGGTGACGCCGTCGGCCCCTCGGCCGAGGTCCGGCTCGCCGAGCGCACCGCGGACCTGCAGCGGCTCCAGGCGGAGTACGCCAACTACCGCAAGCGCGTCGACCGCGACCGTCAGCTGATCACCGAGAACGCCACCTACCGCGTGCTCTCGCCGATCATCGAGGTGCTCGACACGATCGACCGTGCCCGCGAGCACGGCGAGGTCGACGGCGGTGGCTTCAAGGCCGTCGCCGACCAGCTGCAGAGCGTCGTGGCCGGTCTCGGCCTGACCCGCTTCGGCGAGCCCGGTGACGCGTTCGACCCCAACCTCCACGAGGCCCTGAGCCACCTGGGCACCGACCCTGAGGTCGACGTGATCACGTGCAAGCACATCGCCAAGGCCGGCTACAAGATCGGCGACCGGGTGGTGCGAGCCGCTCAGGTGCTGGTGGTCGACCCAGCTGAGGACTGACGCGGATGGCTGACACCGAAGGCTTCCGCAACGACTGGGCGACCAAGGACTTCTACCGGGTCCTCGGGGTCGCGCAGGACGCCAGCGCGGCCGACATCAAGACGGCCTACCGCAAGCTCGCCCGGGCCAACCACCCCGACTCCAACCCCGGCGACGACAAGAAGCACGAGAAGTTCAAGGCCGTCGCCGAGGCGTACGACGTGGTCGGTGACGAGGCCAAGCGCGCCAAGTACGACGAGTTCCGCTCGCTGCAGGCCCGTGGTGGCTTCGGCCCCGGCATGGGTGGCGGCGGGGGCGGCTTCGGCGGGGGTGGCTTCAACCTCGACGACCTGCTCCGCGAGCGCGGCGGGTCCGGCGGGCTGGGCGACATGTTCGGCGACCTCTTCGGAGGGGGCCAGCGCACCCGGACCCAGCAGGCGCGGCCGCGCCGCGGCGCCGACGTGGAGAGCACGGCGACCATCGGCTTCACCGACGCCCTCGACGGCGTCACGGTCTCGCTGCGGCTGACCTCCGACACGGCGTGCCCGACGTGCCAGGGCACCGGCGGCATGCCCGGCACCCGCCCGCACATCTGTCCCGAGTGCGAGGGCGCCGGCTTCATCGTCGCCGGCACCGGCGGCGCGTTCTCGATCAACGAGACCTGCCCCGCGTGCGGTGGCCGTCAGCTCGTCTACGACGAGGCGTGCCCGACCTGCCACGGCAGCGGCCGCGGTACGTCGGCCCGCTCGATCCAGGCCCGGATCCCCGCGGGGGTCAAGGACGGCGCCAGGATCCGGCTCAAGGGCAAGGGTGCGCCGGGCGAGCAGGGTGGCCCGGCGGGCGACCTGTTCGTCACGGTGAAGGTGAGCCCGCACCGCGTCTTCGGCCGCAAGGGCGACAACCTCACCCTCGACGTACCCGTCTCCTTCGACGAGGCGGCGCTCGGTGGCGAGGTGAAGATCCCGACGCTGGGTGGCGCGCCGGTGACGCTCAAGCTGCCGGCGGGCACGCCCAACGGCCGCACCTTCCGGGTGCGCGGCAAGGGCGCCACGCGTCGCGACGGCTCGAAGGGCGACCTGCTCGCCACCATCGAGGTCCAGGTGCCCGCGTCCCTCGACCAGACCGCGCGCGAGGCCCTCGAGGCCTACCGCAGGGCCACGGCCGGCAAGCCGCTTCGGGCAGGACTGTTCGACGCATGAGCTCGCCCCACGACATGAGCACCCCGATGAGCCCCTTCGGCGCTCCATCGCCCGACGCTGCGGTCTACGTCATCAGCGTCGCGGCGGAGCTGACCGGGCTGCACCCCCAGACGCTGCGGGCCTACGAGCGGATGGGGCTCATCGAGCCCGGCCGCACCGGGGGCGGCGGTCGTCGCTACTCCCACCGCGACCTCGAGCGGCTCCGCGAGATCGCCGACCTCACCAGTGCCGGCATCGGCATCGAGGGGGTGCGGCGGATCATGGCCCTCGAGCACCAGGTCGACGCGCTCCGCGCGCGCAACGAGGAGCTGGTGGCCGAGCTCGACGCCGTACGCCGTGGGCTGGCCGCGCGCGCGGTTGTCCCGGCCAACAAGCTGCCGGTGCTCCACCAGGCGGCCGCACGGTCGGTCGTCGTCTGGCGCCGGGGGACCTGACGTGCCGCGCATCGACCGCGCCGTCGCCGACGTCCCCGCGACACCGGAGGACGTCTACGCCGCCTTCGTCGACGCCGACGCGCTGGCGGCCTGGCTCCCGCCGGGTGACATGACTGGCGAGCTCACAGAGGTCGACCTCCGCGCAGGAGGCGGTTTCACCCTGGCCCTGCGCTACGACGAGGCCCCCGACGGCGGAGCCAAGACGACCGACGACACAGACGTGTCGCGGGTCGCGATCGACGAGCTCGTCGAGGGCGAGCGCGTGGTGTGGGGAGTCGTCTTCGACTCCGACGACCCCGACGACGCCGGTCGGATGACCATGACGTGGACGTTCACCGCGCGCGACAAGGGCACCCGAGTCGCGGTCGACGCCACCGACGTCCCGGCGGGCATCGACGTCGAGGCGCACCAGCAGGGACTCGACGCCTCGCTGGCCAACCTCGCCGCCTGGCTCGAGCGCTGAGGACTGTCGCCGGGCGCGGCTAGGGTGCCGGGGTGCGGCAGCGCTTCTTCGAGACGGCGGACCGGTGCGCGTCACCGGTTTGCTTCTCCGGGGCTACCCCGGGGACCACCGGATTGTTCGGGCACTGCACCGCGCGCGACCCGCTGCAGGTCATCGCGCGCACGACGGGACAGGTCGAGCTGCGCTGCCGCACCCCGCCCGCGATGCCGGGCGAGTGCCACGATGAGGACCGACCTCGCCGGCGCGCTTGCCGCTGGCTTCCTCGCCGGCGACTGGACCCGGCAGGGCCTCGAGGCGAGCGGCACGGTCGTGCTCGGCCGCCGACCGCCCTGGCTGGCGCCGCTCGTGCGGCAGGTGCTCGAGCTCTACCCCCGACCACCCGGGGACCGGCCGCGTGAGCTCGCCACCATCGTCGCCTCGCGACCGGCGGCGGCGAAGGCCCTGGGGTCCCGGCCGCTGGTGCGGCCGGTGGCCGAGACCCGGATGCTCAGCAACCGCTGGCGCCTTCCCGGCCTCCACGGCCTGGGCGACCTCGCGTCGTTCCTCGATTTGAGCGCCTCCGAGCTGGACTGGTTCGCCGACCCGCGCCACCTCGCACGACTCACCCCACAGGCGCCCCTGCAGCACTACCGCGTCAGCCACCGCGTCGCCGCCAGCGGCGGGATCCGCGTGCTCGAGGCGCCCAAGCCGCGGCTCAAGGTCATCCAGCGACGCCTCCTCGACGAGGTCACCTCGCTGATCCCGCCGCACGACGCGGCACGAGGCTTCCGGCCCGGCGGGTCGGTGCGCTCCTACGCCGCGCCCCACGCGGGCAGGAGCGTCGTGCTCCGGATGGACCTCGAGGCGTTCTTCGCCAGCGTCACCGTCTCCCGGGTCTACGGGATCTGGCGCACCGCCGGCTACCCCGAGCCGGTGGCGCACGCTCTCGCGGGCCTGGTGACCAGCGTCCTGCCGCTCTCGGCCTGGCGAGCCGTCCCGGCCCCGGCCGACGACGGACTGCTCGACGCCCACTGGCGGCTCGGCCGCCGGCTGGCCGCCCCGCACCTGCCGCAGGGAGCGCCCACGTCGCCGGCGCTGGCCAACCTGGCGGCCTTCAGGCTCGACGTCCGGCTCACCGCGCTCGCCCGGTCGTGGGGCGGGCGCTACACGAGGTACGCCGACGACCTCGCGTTCTCCGGTGCCGCGGGGTGGGGCAACGGCACGTCGCGGCTGATCGACGCGGTCGAGGGCATCGTCGTCGACGAGGGATTCCGGCTGCACCCGCGCAAGACCGGCGTGATGCCGCGCGCCGGCCGGCAGGTGCTCGGCGGCCTCGTCGTCAACGAGCGGCCGCGGGTCTCCCGCCAGCACGTCGACCGGTTGAAGGCGATCCTCCACAACTGCCGCATCCACGGACCCAGCGGCCAGAACCGCGACGACGTACCTGCCTTCGAGGAGCATCTGCGCGGCCGGATCGCGTGGGTCGCCCAGCACGACAGCCTGCGCGGGGCTCGCCTGCTGGCGATGCACGACGAGATCGACTGGAGCCGCTGAGGCAGTGGCGTGCGACGGATGTCGGTGTGAGCGCGTAGGTTCAGGGGGTGAGTGAGCGATGAGCAAGATGGACAACCTCCGCGCCATGCGCGAGGCGAAGTATGCCGAGGCGCAGAAGCGTGCTGCCGGCGCGCCGGCGAAGCCTGCCGCCAAGGCCCCGGTCGCCCCGCCGGCGCCGACGCGCGCGGCCAGGCCGGCAGCAATGACGCCGGTCGTCGGAGCCGACACCCCCGCCGACACCCCCGCCGACGAGGAGCTTTGCGGCCACCGCAACATGAGCGGTCGCTCCTGCACCCGCGAGCGCGGCCACGCGGCGAAGAGCCACCGCTACTCCTGACGGGCCCACCGACACGGCGACGCGGGGGCGGAGCACGGTGCGGCGCGAAGACCCAGGGGCTGCCAGGTGCTGGGTTCCATGCGCCGACGTCTGGGACCGGGCGCGGTCACGGCAGCGCTATGCGCATTCGGGTCCAGTGCCCCGGACGAGCCAGGTCCTCGGGCAGCTCGGTGGTGGCGTCGCCGTCTGCGGCGTTGAGCTGCGGCTGGGTGAGGAACAGCGTCGTGGAGAGATCCGTGCCGCGGACGTCGGCGTCGCGCAGGTCGGCGCCCAGCAGGTCCGTGGCGTGGAGGTCCAGGCCGCGCAGGTCGGCGCGGATCAGCAGGGCGCCGCGCAGGGTGGCTCCCCTGAGGTCGCGACGGCGCAGGTCCTTGCCGGCGAGGTCGGCGCGGGTGAGGTCCGCCGTGGAGCCGGAGCCGGACCGCACGCGCAGGCTGGCGGCGTCGAGGACGGTGCCGACTCGCTCGTACAGGTGGTCGACGTCGGAGGTGAGCAGGGTGACCGGGTCCGCCCGGTCGAGCTCGAGGATCTCCTCGACCAGCCCGTCCGGCACCGAGCCGGGCGCCCGGTCGGCGGCGGTGCCGAGGTGCAGGAGCATCTCGTGGAGCGAGCGCACCACGGAGAGCACCGCGGCCATCTCGCCGAGGTCGGCCTGGTCGCGCCAGGACGCCCCGCCGTAGGTCACCTGCGTGACGTGCTGCCCGGCACCGAAGCACTCGAAGCGCGTGCAGCCGACCCACCCGTCCTGGCGCAGGGTCGCGTGGATGCTGCAGCCGTCGTCGGAGGCGAGGTTGGCGCAGGGGGTGCCGCCGGGCTTGGTGACGCCGAAGCCGTCGCTGCGCGAGAAGGGCAGCAGGACGCAGCACAGTCCGCTGCAGCGGGAGCAGTCCGAGGACAGGACGGGCAGGTGCACCCGGCCATCGTCGCAGGACGCCCCCCGTCAGCAGGTGGTGCCCACCGGCAGGGTGTGGGTCGAGGGGTGGGTCAGGCGTACCAGTTGCTCTGAATGGCGAAGGCGTTGACGAAGGCCAGCACCAGGAACGCGACCACGACCGCGCGGTTGTCGAAGATCAGTTTGCCCATACACCGAGTCTGCCCGGCTGTCCCGGGAATGAAACACCTGGCAGGTAAAGAATCATCGGAAGTCGGTAGGGCTCGGTGACAGGTGTGAGCTCGAACCCGGGCGACGAGCTGTACGCAGCCGCGGACCAGCCACACGGACGACGAAGGGCTTCTCTAGGCTGGCGCGCGTGAGTGCGCTGCTGGTCGCGGGGACGACGTCGGACGCCGGCAAGACCATCGTCACCACCGCGCTGTGCCGGGCGTACGCCCGCCGGGGCGTGAAGGTCGCGCCCTTCAAGGCGCAGAACATGTCCAACAACTCGATGGTCTGCAGCGACGGCGCCGAGATCGGCCGGGCGCAGTGGATCCAGGCGGTCGCGGCCGGGGTCGAGCCCGAGGCCGCGATGAACCCGGTGCTCCTCAAGCCCGGCGGCGACCGGCGCAGCCACGTCGTGGTGATGGGCCGACCTGGCGGCACGATCGACTCGAAGGACTTCGTCGGCGGGCGCATCCACCTGCGCGACGCGGCGTACGACGCGTTCGACGACCTCGCCTCGCGGCACGACCTCGTCGTCGTCGAGGGCGCGGGCAGCCCGGCGGAGATCAACCTGCGCGCGGGCGACTACGTCAACATGGGGCTCGCCCAGCACGGCCGGATCCCGACGGTCGTCGTCGGCGACATCGACCGCGGCGGCGTCTTCGCGGCGCTCTTCGGGACCGTCGCACTGCTGTCGGCCGCCGACCAGGCGCTGGTCTGCGGCTTCGTGATCAACAAGTTCCGCGGCGACCTCGACCTGCTGCGGCCGGGGCTCGAGGAGATCGGGGCCCTGACGGGGCGGGAGGTGTACGGAGTGCTGCCGTGGCACCCGGACCTCTGGCTCGACTCCGAGGACGCCCTCGACCTCGCCGGCCGTCGCGCCCACGACGACGAGGCGCGGCTGCGGGTGGCGGTCGTCCGGCTGCCGCGGATCTCCAACTTCACCGACGTCGACGCGCTCGGGATCGAGCCGGGCGTCGACGTGGTGTTCGCCTCCGACGTACGAGCGCTGGCTGGGGCCGACCTGGTGGTGCTGCCGGGCACCCGCGCGACCCTGGCGGACCTGGCCTGGCTGCGCGCCCGCGGCCTCGACCGGGCGATCCTCGACCACGCGTCAGCGGGGAAGCCCGTGCTCGGGATCTGCGGCGGCTTCCAGATGCTCGGTCGACGGATCCTCGACCCGTCCGGGGTGGAGGGTGTGGCCGGCGCGGACGAGGCCGGACTCGGACTGCTGGACATCACCACCACGTTCGAGGAGGAGAAGGTGCTGCGGCTCCCGGTGGGGTCCGCGCTGGGCGCGCCCGCCCACGGCTACGAGATCCACCACGGCCGGATCACCCGCCACGGTGGCGAGGAGTTTCTCGGCGGTGCGCGCGCGGACGCGGTGTTCGGGACCATGTGGCACGGCAGCCTCGAGGGCGACGAGCTCCGGCGCGCGCTGCTCGCCGAGGTGTCCGCGGCGGCAGGGGCGGCGTACGCGCCGGGCGACGCGAGCTTCGGCGAGCTGCGGGAGCGACGGCTGGACCTCCTCGGCGACCTGGCCGAGGAGCACCTCGACCTCGACGCGCTCCTCGACCTGGCCACCTCCGGTGCGCCCGCCGGGTTGCCGGCGGTGGAGCCGGGGGCCTCGCGATGACGGTGCTGCTGCTCGGCGGCACGGGCGAGGCGCGGGAGCTGGCGGTGCTGCTCGACCGGGCGGGCGTGCACGTCGTGTCGTCGCTCGCCGGCCGGGTCGAGCGCCCGCGGCTTCCGGTGGGCGAGGTGCGGATGGGCGGGTTCGGCGGGGTGCCGGGCCTGCGGGACTGGCTCTCCGCGCACGGCGTGACGGCGGTGGTCGACGCGACCCATCCCTTCGCGGAGGGGATCTCCGCCAACGCCGTCGCGGCCTGCACGGCGTCCGGGGTGCCGCTGCTGCGGCTGGCCCGGCCGGGCTGGTCCGCCGAGGAGGGGGCCGAGGAGTGGCACTGGGTCGACGACCACGCCGCGGCCGCCGCGCTCGCGGCGTCGCTGGGCAGGCGCCCGCTGCTGACGGTCGGGCGGCAACCGCTGGGTGAGTTCGTCGGGCCACTGGTCGGGCACCGTGCGGTCGTGCGCGTGGTCGACCCTCCGGAGATCAACCTGCCGGCACCGTGGCTGGTGCTGATGGACCGCGGCCCCTACGACCTGGCAGGTGAGCTCGAGCTCCTCGGTGAGCACGGCATCGACGTCCTCGTCTCCAAGGACTCCGGTGGCAGCTACACCCGGCCGAAGCTGCGGGCCGCCGGCCAGCTCGGCGTGCCCGTGGTCGTCGTACGCCGTCGCGCGGCGGTGGACGGTGTGGAGACCGTCGAGGACGCGGAGTCGGCAGCCCGGTGGGTCGTAGGGTGGTGACATGTCGATCCCGGGCATCAACCCCGCCTCGCCGCTGAAGCTCCAGTTCCCGCAGTCGCTCGCGGTCTACGACGACTACGCCAAGGCGCAGAAGAGCGTGGACTTCCTCGCCGACGCGGGGTTCCCGGTCGAGCAGCTGATGATCGTCGGCACCAACCTCAAGCGCATCGAGCGCGTCACGGGTCGCCTGACCTGGTCCAAGATCGCCGCCGGCGGGCTCCTGTCCGGCCTGTGGTTCGGCATCTTCATCGGGCTGATCTTCGCGCTCTTCACCACCTCCGACCTCTGGCAGGTGCTGCTGAGCACCGCGTTCATGGGCGCGACGTTCGGCCTCGTCTGGGCGCTCATCGGCTACGCCTTCACCCGCGGCCAGCGCGACTTCTCCTCCGTCACCCAGGTGGTGGCGACGCAGTACGAGGTGCTCGTCGAGAACAAGCACGCCGCCCAGGCGCGCGAGGTGCTGGCCGGTCTGCCCGGGGCGCTGCCCGACCCGTTCGCCTGAGGGCGACGAGCGCAGCCACCACGACGGCGCCCGCGCCGACGGCGTCGGCCAGCCGGGCGGCCCGGTCGATGTCCGCGCGCGTCGGCGGTGACCCGTCGCCGAGGACGACGCGGTCCTCGACCCCGTGGGCGTAGTGGTTGCGCCCACCGAGGCGCACGCCGAGCGCGCCGGCGAAGGCGGCCTCGACGACCCCCGCATTGGGGCTGGGGTGGCGTCGGGCGTCGCGGGCCCACGCCGCCAGTGCGGCCACTGGTCGGCCGCCGACGACCGGCGCGAGGGCCGCGGCGAGGAGACCGCTGAGCCGGGCGCCGGGGAGGTTGAGCAGGTCGTCGAAACGCGCAGACGCCCAGCCGAAGCGGCCGTAGCGGTCGCCGCGGTGGCCGACCATCGCGTCGAGGGTGTTCGCCGCGCGGTAGCCGAGCAGCCCGGGGACGCCGAGCACGGCACCCCAGACGAGGGGGGCGACGACGGCGTCCGAGGTGTTCTCGGCGACCGACTCGACCGCGGCCCGGCTGATCTCGCCCTCGTCGAGGGCGGAGGTGTCGCGGCCGACCAGGTGGGTGAGGCGCTGCCGCGCGCCCGGCAGGTCGTCGGCCGCCAGGAGGTCATGGACGGCGGTGGCCTCGCGGCCGAGGGACGTGCCGCCGAGGACGGTCCACGTGGCGGCGGCGGTGACGAGGGTGTGGGCGACCGGGTGCTCGCGCGTGCGTCGCTCCAGGCCGAGAGCGCCCCCCGCCACTGTCCCGGCCAGGACGGCCAGGTGGACGGCGCCGCGCGCCCGCGAGTCGGCGTACGTGCGCCTCTCGAGGGCGGCAGCGGCGCCGCCGAAGATCGCCACCGGGTGCCCACGACGCGGGTCCCCGAAGCGACGGTCGGCGAGGTGGCCGAGCACGAGGCCCAGCGCCCGGCTCACCCCGGCCGACATGCGCGGTCAGAGAGCAGCGGCGAGCTCGCGCTTCGCCTGCAGCTCGCTGTGCCGCCGCCAGGTCCGGTCCACGAGGACCGTCAGGACGGCACCGATGACCGCCCACATCGCGAGCAGCGTCAGCAGCGACGAGATCCTGAAGTCCCAGAGGATGCTGGCCGGGAAGCCGCCGAGCTCGTCGACCTTCGGGAAGGCGAGCGCGGCGACAACCACCACGACGACGTACGTCGTGGCGCCGGCGACGACGCCCGGCACCCCACCCCACTGGCGGGCCGCCCGACGGGCGATCGCCAGCGCAGCGACGACGGCGACCAGGGAGACCGCGACGAACCCGAAGTAGAGCGCGGTGCGGCTGTCGATGGTCTCACCGGAACCGACCGCGGGTGGCGTGGCGGGGTACTTCAAGAACGGCACGATGCTGAACGCGACGGCGCCCAGCAGCACGACCAGCGCGGTGCTGGCGGCCGGGCGCAGGCCGCCGAGCCGGCCGAGGCCGACTGCGGCCAGGAGGCCGGTGAAGCCGCCGAGGACGATGCCGATGGCGAGGGTGCCGGTGGCCAGGCCGAGGGTCGACTGGGTCGACCGGGAGACGGTGGCCTCCTCACCGTGGGAGTGGCCGGCCTCTGCCTCGCCAGCAGAGCCGGCGTGCTCGTGGTCGTGCCCGTCGGAAGCCGGGGCGCCGGCGGCCTCCTCGAGCGCGATGGCCTTGTCGATCTGCGGCTCACCGACGGTGAACGCCACGACGAACGCGGCGACACCGGCGAGGAGACCTGCGAGCAGACCGTGGACCAGGAAGGTGCGGGTGCTCATCCCGGGTCGTCAGTGGCAGGGGAAGCCGAGCAGGTGCCGGCCGTCGTGGACCCACTCGTGGATCGCGGTGCCCTCGGGGATCGTGATCGCGCCCTGGACCGAGCTGATCAGCACCAGCACGGACATGGCGAACAGCGCCGCGAGGACCAGCCAGGGAGCGAGCTCCCGGGCGGGGATGGCGAGGTCGGACGGTGAGACGGAGCCCTCGACGGGGCTGGAGATGGCGGCAGCCATGATTCCTCCTTCGGGATGAAAGCGTCCCGGGTTGATGGGGAGTGACTTCCAGTCCGTCGGGTCTGACTTCACCGCTCCGTGTTGCCTTGGAGCGATGTCACAGTAGCGCCACTGTGCCGGATTCCCACCGGCTTCCTCAGGACTGGGTGGACGGAGCGTAGCGCACTCAGGAGGTCGTCGGTGACGGCC
Organism: Nocardioides sp.; assembly: GCF_025965415.1. GTDB lineage: Bacteria > Actinomycetota > Actinomycetes > Propionibacteriales > Nocardioidaceae > Nocardioides. The sequence continues at coordinate 28,599 of NZ_JAOPWY010000153.1, read as the reverse complement.
GTCCGGCGGGCGCTGATCCGGACCCACTCGTTGTCCAGGCCGGGGAACGTGTCGGCCCTCCGGACGGCGAAGCCCAGGCGGCGCAGGGCTTCCCGGCTGCCCTCGCCGGTGCGGGCCAGGACGTACGGCGCGGTGCTGGGGACGGTCTCGATCTCTATCGCCGCCAACCCCTCCTCGAGGTGCCGGCGTCGCTTCTCGAGCTCGTCCGCCCGCGCTCGTGCCTCGTCGATGGCCCGGTCGCTGCTCGTCGCGATGAGCGCGGCGATCGCTGGCGCGGAGACCGACCACGGGGTCTGGAGGTCCCGCAGCCCCTGGACGACGTGGGGCTCGGCGAGGACGTACCCCGCCCGGATGCCGGGGATCGACCAGATCTTCGTGAGGCTGCGGAGCACGACCAGCCCGTCGATCCGCTCGCCTGCGAGGCTCTCGGCGTCGTCGTCGAGGAACGCCTCGTCGACGACGACCAGTCGGCGCTCCCTCGTGAGGTCCTTGATGGTCCGCGCGCGATGGCGTACGCCGGTGGGGTTGGTCGGGTTGCCGATGATCACCAGGTCGGCGTCGTCGGGCACGTCGTCGGGATCGAGCCGGAAGCCGTGCTCGTGGGTGAGCACGACCTGGCCGGGCGCGTGGCCGGCGGCGCGGAGCGCGACCTCGGGCTCGGTGAACTGGGGGTGTACGACGACCGGGTGCCGCCACGGCCCGAGGCGCGCGACGAGGGTGAAGGCCTCGGCGGCGCCGGCGGTGGCAAGGACGTCGTCGGCGGCCCGTCCGTGCCTGCGCGCCACGGCGGCCTCGGCCTCGCGGGGGTCGGGGTAGGTGACGCTGGCTGTGACGCTCTCGGTGAGGGCGCGGTCGAGCCAGACCGGCCGCGGCCCGTCGAAGACGTTGACGGCGAGGTCGACCAGCCCGGGGCCGGCGTCCTTGTCGCCGTGGTGCCGCAGGTCCGGGCCGCGGTGGTGTCGGGCGGCGTCGACGAAGCGCCGGGCGAGCTGCGGGTGGCCCGCCCAGTGGGTGTGGAGGTAGGACGCGTGGAGTGTCGTCGTCGCGATGCCCGCCGGGTCGGGCATCAGCCAGGCGGGATCGCCCTGGTGGGTGCGGGTGAGGTGGGTGCGGTGGAACTCGTGCCCGGTGACCTGCTCGCCGGCTCGGGCCAGCAGGTTGTCGGTGGGCGAGGTGGCGGTGCGATAGGACAGCGTGAGCCGCGGCGCCATGGCGGCGGTCGCGTCGATGGCGCCGACCATCGGGAGCGCCGGCCCGTCCGGGCCCTGCACCGACTCGCAGAGGTAGAGCAGGCCGGCGCACTCGGCCACGGTCGGCAGCCCCCGTGCGATCGACGTACGGATCTCGCGCCGGAGGCGCTCGTTGGCACCGAGCTCGGCGGCGTGCATCTCCGGGAAGCCGCCGCCGAGGTAGAGCCCGGTCGTGCCCTCGGGCAGCCGGAGGTCCGTCAGCGGGTCGAGCTCGACGACCTCCGCGCCGGCCGCGCGCAGCAGCTCGACGGTCTCGGCGTAGCGGAAGGTGAACGCCCGGCCGCCGGCGACCGCGATCCTGGCCCGCCTCGCCGGCCGAGCAGTCCCGTCCATCGGTGGTCGAGCAGCGAGCGAAGCGACGTGGGTTGAGCGGCGGGGAACCAGCGTGTCGACACCCGTGTCGAAACCGAGAGCCTCGGCCGGATCCCACGGCCGCTCATGCAGGTCGGGTGCCGCGCTCGCCAGGCGTACGACCCGTTCCAGGTCGACGTTCTCGGCGATCTGGCTCGCCAGCCGGTCCAGCGCCGCCGCCGCGTCGGCCCGTTCGGCGGCGGGCACGAGCCCGAGGTGCCGCGACGGCGCCTCGATCCCGTCGTCGCGCTGGAGGATCCCGAGCACCGGCAGTCGGTCGCCGATGGAGCGGACGACCTCGTCCGCGTGCCGCGACGAGCCGGCCTTGTTGAGGATCACGCCGACCACGTCGACCGGCGGCTGCGACCAGGTGCAGAGCCCGTGGACGGTGGCGGCGATGGTGCGGGAGGCCGACGAGATGTCGACGACGAGCACGACGGGGGTGCGCGTGACAGCGGCGACGTGGGCCGTCGATGCGAACCCGTCGCCACCGATCTGGCCGTCGTACAACCCCATCACGCCCTCGATGACGGCGAGGTCCGCGCCGGCGGCGCCGTGCAGGAGGAGCGGGACGAGCCGCTCCTCGCCGACGAGGTGCGGGTCGAGGTTGCGGCCGGGGCGGCCGGTGGCGAGCGCGTGGTAGCCGGGGTCGATGTAGTCGGGGCCGACCTTGTGGCCGCTGACGGTGTGGCCGGCGCGGGCGAGCGCGGCCATCAGCCCGGTGGCCACGGTGGTCTTGCCGTGGCCGGACGCGGGCGCGGCGACCATGAGCCGGGGGAGGCTCACCATTCGATGCCTCGCTGGCCCTTCTGCCCGACGTCCATCGGGTGCTTGACCTTGACCATCTCGGTGACGAGGTCGGCGGCCTCGACGAGGCGCGGGTCGGCGTGGCGGCCGGTGATGACGACGTGCTGGCGACCGGTCCTGCTCGTGAGCGCGGAGACCACGTCGTCGACGTCGACCCAGCCCCACTTCATCGGGTAGGTGAACTCGTCGAGGACGTAGAGGTCGTGTCGCTCCTCGGCCAGCGCCCGCTTGATCTCCTGCCAGCCCTCGGCGGCGGCCTCGGCGTGGTCGTCCTCGGTGCCGCCCTTGCGCGACCACGACCAGCCGGCGCCCATCTTGTGCCAGGCCACCGGCCCGCCCTCGCCCGTCTCCTCGTGCAGCGCGCCGAGTCGTTCGAGGACGGTCTGCTCGCCGATGCGCCACTTGGCGGACTTCACGAACTGGAAGACCCCGATGTCGAAGCCCTGGTTCCAGCCGCGCAGCGCGAGGCCGAAGGCGGCGGTCGACTTGCCCTTGCCGTCGCCGGTGTGGACGACGATGAGCGGGCGGTTACGACGCTGGCGCGTGGTCAGGCCGTCGTCGGGGACGGTGGTCGGCACTCCTTGGGGCATCAGGCGCTCCAGCTCTCGAGGTGGACGGCGTCGTCGAGCGAGCGCCCCTTGCGCCAGCCGTGCCGGACCAGGTCGGGCACCTCCTGGAGCTCTTCGACGGGACCCAGGCACAGCCATGCCACCGGGCGTACGCCGTCGGGCAGGCCGACGAGGTCGGCGAGGAACTCCTCGCGGTAGAACGACACCCATCCGACGCCGAGGCCCGCGGCGGTGGCGGCGAGCCAGAGGTTCTGGCTGGCGGGGCAGGTGGAGTAGAGGCCGGTGTCGGCGATCGCGTGGCGGCCGAGCACGTGCTGCCCGCCGTGCTCGGCGAACGTGGCTCGCTTCTCCGCGTCGGCGACGAGGACGAAGTCCCACGGCTGGGAGTGGCCGACGCTGGGTGCGCTGTGCGCGGCCTGCAGGCCTCGGCGGAGGACGTCGCAGTCGACGGCTCCGCCGCTGAACTCCGCTCGCACGTCGCGGCGGCGGGCGATGACGTCGTAGAGGTCGGTGCTCATGCGACGCGCGCCACACCGGTGAGGGCTCGGGCACTGACGTCGGCGAGCGGCAGGTGGCTCGCCTGCATCGCCGTCGCCAGCTGGCCGGCGAGGCCCAACCGCATCGGCCCCTGTTCGCAGTCGACGACGACCGCAGTCGTGTGCTGCTCGGCGATCCAGCTCGCTGCCTGGCGGCTTCGTGCGACTGCGTCCTGGCCGTGGGTGGCGCGGCCGTCGGTGATCACGATGAGCAGCGGGCGTCGCCGCGGGTCGCGAACCTTCTCGACCCGCAGCACCTCGGCCGCGGTGAGCAGGCCCTCGGCAAGGGGGGTACGCCCGCCCGCCGGCAGGTCGGCGAGGCGCTTGGCGGCGATGTCGACCGAGTGGGTCGGCGGCAGCGCGACCTCGGCCGAGTCGGCGCGGAAGGTGACCAGGCCGACCTTGTCGCGACGCTGGTAGGCGTCGAGCAGCAGGCTGAGGATGGCGGTCTTGACCTGCTCCATCCGCTTGCGCGCGGCCATCGAGCCGGACGCGTCGACGCAGAAGAGCACGAGGTTGGCCTCGCGGCCCTCTCGCCTGGCGGTGCGGAGGTCGGTGGTCTCGAACCTGATCCGTCCTGTGCTCCGTCCTCGTGCCTGCTGGTGGGGCGCGGCGGCGCGGATCGTCTCGACGAGGTGGAGCCCGCCCTGGCCGGTGGGGTCGGTGCCGGCGCGCCTTCCGTTGGACGTCAGCGCGCGGCTGCGCTTGCCGGACTCTCCCGCTCCGGTGCCGGTGACCTCGAACCGGCGGACCTTGTAGGGATCCGCGGCACCGATGACCGACGTCGGTCCCTGGCCTTGCTCCGTCGGTCTATCGGTCTGGTCCGCGTGATCCGTGGGTTGAGCAGGGCCCCCCGCGTGATCCGTTGGTTGAGCAGGGCCCCCCGCGTGATCCGTTGGTTGAGCAGGGCCCCCCGGGCCCGTGTCGAAACCATGATCATCCTGACCGTCAGCCCCGCCATCGCCGTCCGAGTCGCCCTCCGGCTCCGGCGGAGCAGGCGGCTCGGGATCCGGCTCCCCGTCCCCGAGGACCCGGTCGAGCAGGTCCTCGTCGAGCCCGGGTGCGTCGAACGGGTTCCGCCGCCGCCGGTGGGGCAGCGCGAGGAGCGCGGCCTGGCGGATGTCGGCCCTCGTGATGTGGGTCCGGCCGTGCCACGCGGCGTGCGCGATCGCCGTACGCGTGGTGACGATGTCGGCGCGCATCCCGTCGACCTCGAAGGCGGCGCAGACCTCGGCGACCTTGGTGAGCACGGCGTCGGTGAGCTCGACCTCGGGGAGCAGCTTGCGGGCGGCGGCGATCCGGTCGGTCAGCGCGCGTTCGGCGTCGGCGTACGACTCGACGAAGGCGGCGGGATCGGCGTCGAAGGCGAGCCGGCGGCGGACGACCTCGGCGCGCAGCCGCGGGTCGCGTGGCGCGGCGATCTCGACGGTGAGGCCGAAGCGGTCGAGGAGCTGGGGGCGGAGCTCACCCTCCTCGGGGTTCATGGTGCCGACGAGCACGAAGCGGGCGGCGTGGGCGACCGAGACGCCGTCGCGCTCGACGGTCGAGCGGCCCATCGCGGCGGCGTCGAGCAGCAGGTCGACGAGGTGGTCGTGGAGGAGGTTGACCTCGTCGACGTAGAGGATGCCGCGGTGGGCGCGGGCGAGGAGGCCGGGCTCGTATTCAGCCACGCCGTCGGCCAGGACCTTGGAGAGGTGCAACGAGCCGAGCACGCGGTCCTCGGTGGCGCCGACGGGCAGCTCGACGAGGCGTACGGGCCGGGTCTCGGTCTCGGCGTCGAGCGGCCATCGGTGGTCGGGTCCCGGGCCGTCGGGCGAGGTGTCGCCGGGCCGGCTTGCGAACCGGTCGCCGGCGACCACCTCGATCGGCGGCAGCACGGAGGCGAGGGCGCGGACGGTCGTGGACTTCGCCGTGCCCTTCTCGCCGCGCACGAGTACGCCGCCGACCTCGGGTGAGATCGTGGTGAGGGTCAGGGCGAGCGACATGTCATCGCCTGTGTCCGGCTTGGAGGGGACGACGGCGGACAGGGGGTACTGCAGTGGCATGGGGGCTCCCGCTCTCGTTGCCATCTTCATGGGCGGCGGGAGGCCGGTCTTCGGACTTCCGAGGTCGTGCCTCGGTCACCGCAGCGGGCCCTGTGCCGGATTCTCACCGGCTTCCCAGATTCTCCCCGAATGGGGCACCTCTCGCCTTGTGCGCGTCACGATAGCGTCTGCGGCCATGTCGTCCACTGGTGTGCCCACGGAGATCGTGGTCGTCGGGATCGGGGCGGACGGCTTCTCTGGCTTGTCGCCTGCTTCGCGCGACCTGGTGCTGGGTGCGTCGGTGCTGTGGGGTGGGGCTCGGCATCTCTCGCTCGTGCCTGCCGTCTCCGGTCAGGAACGGGTGCCGTGGCCGTCGCCCTTGTCGTCCGGACTCCCTGGTCTTCTTTCGGAGTACGCCGGGCGCTCGGTGGTTGCCCTGGCCTCCGGCGATCCCTTGGTCTCCGGGATCGCGACGACGTTGCTGGAGTACGGCGCCCCAGTGCGGGTGGTGCCGGCGGTGTCGTCGGTCGCGCTGGCCCGAGCTCGGATGGGGTGGTCGGCCGAGTCGTGCGCCGTGGTCACCGTCGTTGGGCGTTCGGTCTCGCGCGTGCTGCGCGAGTGCGCGCCGGGTCGGCGGATCCTGGTGCTGTCTTCAGATGCGTCGACGCCCGCTGAGGTCGCGTCCCTCCTGACCTCGTCGGGCTGGGGCTCGTCGCGTCTGACCGTCCTCGGTGACCTTGGCTCGTCGTCGGAGTCCTCGGTCTCAGGGGTTGCCTCGTCGTGGTCCGACTCGTCGCCGGCTCTGAACGTCATCGCCGTCGAGGTTTCTGGGAACGGCCTCGCCTCCTGGGCCCCCGGCCTCCCCGACGACGCCTACGAGCACGACGGCCAGCTCACCAAGCGCGACCTCCGCGCCGCCGCCCTCGCTCGGCTGATGCCCGCACCTGGCCAGCTCCTCTGGGACGTCGGCGCCGGCGCCGGCTCTGTCGGCATCGAGTGGATGCGGTCTCATCCCACCTGCCGCACGATCGCCATCGAGTCCGATTCTTCGCGGGCCGCGCGGACTGCCCGGAACGCTCACACCCTGGGAGTTCCTGACCTCCAGGTCTTCGAGGGCCGCGCCCCCTCGGCGCTGACTGATCTCGACGCTCCGGACGCGATCTTCATCGGCGGCGGCGCCACCCGGGAGGGGGTTCTCGACGCCTGCCGTGCTGCCCTCAAGCCGGGCGGCCGCCTCGTGGTCCACGGGGTCACCCTCGAGACCGAGGTGTTGCTTGCGAAGGCGTACGCCGACCACGGCGGCGAGCTCACCCGCATCAGCGTGGAGAACACCGCGCCTATCGGTACCTTCACCGGCTGGACGCCATCACGGTCGGTGACGCAGTGGGCGTTGACGAAGTCTGCGCGGTAGGCCTTTAACCTAGGGCACCCCGCCGCTTGAGACCCAAGCCGGTGGGATGTCAGCCCCCGCTAACAAGTTGCGCGCAGTCGCCGCTGCACCTCGTGGCCCGGCGGTGATTCAGCTTCAGCTTCCCTTGGTCGGCGTGAAGCTCGGCCCCCGACGGCGAGAGCATCTTCAGCCCGGCGCACGAAGGGTGGCGTTGTGGAGGCGCCGATTTCGCTGGGCCAATGAGCCGTTTCGGTCAGTCGTCCTCCGCGGCCCCCCAGGGCAGGGGCACGACGTACCAGTCCTCGACGTCCCGGACCGCCGCGGTCGCGCGGATGCCGGTGACCTTCTCGCACATCGCCATCGCGACGGCGAACCAGTCGTTGGTCTCTGCATCGTCGTCGTCGCCCTCCCACGCGAGCGCGGCGAGGTCGCGCACCTCCGCAGGGACCTCGTTGAGGCTGTCCACGAACGCGAGCTCGAAGGCGTCGAACACGATCTCGCCGTCACGGGCGTAACCGAAGCGCGTCATCGCCTCGATGTTGTCCGTCGCGACCGCGCTGACGGCCCCACCCGCCGAGAGTGCGGCGAGCAGCCTCTTCGGCGGGTCTGCGAACCCGGTGTCCTCGTAGGCCACGACGCCGTCGCCGACCTGAAGAAAGGCGTACGCCGACAGCTCCGCGTTCTCCATGCCCTCCTGATCGGCGTCGGTCGCTCGCCGGGGACTGGGTCCGAGCAGCCGCGCCTGGGCCTCCTCGACGGTCATCGGCGCGGCGACGATCCAGGACCCTTCGCCGGGCCCGTCCTCGCCGGACTCGAGATAGTGGTCGATGAGTGCCTGGTCGGCGGGGGAGAGGTCGGCCATGGTGCCTCCGGGTCGGTGCGGTTGCGATGTCGCGGACAGTGTCGTCGTCCGCACACCCCCGCGGGGTGCTTTCGGGCATCCCCGAACTTCACGGCGATTCGCGGGTGGGCGAGGCAGCCGAGTTCGTCAGCAAGACCTCGATAACGTCCGGAGGTGGCCAGCTCCCGACGATCCAGTGCTCGTCGACGCAGCGCGTCACCGCGTCGGAGCGGCGGGCGACAGCAGCAGCGGCCGTTGCCCACCGCCGGGCCCGGGGAGCGTCTGTGGGTGCTCGACGTGCCGTACGGGACACAGGTGGACGGCGCTTCATGGCACCCTGCCGTCAAGACCCACCTGTACGTCGGGCGAGCCATGCCCGCGCACCTCGCGCCGTACTCCCCGGGGCCCTACACGCTCGGTCGGTTCATCGAGAACACCCTCAACCCTGGCGATCCGACGCCCAACCCCGAGCCAACCGACGCGCTCGAGCCGCGGAGGATCCAGTTCGAGGCGGCCGATGCGATCGCGGCGCGGGCTGAGGCGGGCGGTCGGCTCTTCCTGCTCGCCGACGAGCCCGGCGTGGGCAAGACGATCTCCGCGGTCCTCGGCGCGACTGCGGTGGGCGACCTGCGAGGTGCGCGACGGGTGCTGGTCGTGGCGGACCGGCCCGCCGCGATCACCATCGGCCACTGGTGCCGCACGATCGCGGCGCTGGGGGACGGCGGCCTGGAGTGGGTCGTGATCACGTGGGACCGGCTGGAGAAGGTCAAGGACCACGCCTGGGACGTGATCATCGCGGACGAGGCCCACGCCCTGCGGCGTACGACGACGAAGCGGTGGAAGCTGTGGGCGCGGATCTCGGGGCACGGGAAGCCGCACGACACGGCGCCGTTCGTCATCGCGACCACCGCGACGCCCGGGCACACGCCGCTCGAGCTTCCCTACCTCGCCCCGGCCTATGCGCAGGTGCTGGGCGAGTCGATGCGGGAGTGGACCTCGGCGACGCAACCCGGCGACGTGTTCGCCACCGCGCTCGAACGCCACGGCGTCGGGGTGGAACGGGGACGGTACGGCGCGATGTGGACCACCGATCCGGCACGGCGGGCTGCGGACCTCAAGCTCGTGCGCGGCTGGCTGGACGAGGAGCGGCCCCCCGCGATGCTGCACCGCGCGGCGCCGTGGGGGCCGGTGCCGATCTCGGGCATGCCGGTGGCGCTCTCGCCGGCGGAGCGGACGGCGTACGAGGCCGAGTGGGGAGAGTTCTGTCGTGAGATGGACATCGCCCGGCGCGGCCGCAACGTCGCCAAGGGTCGAGCCGCGCTGCTGCGCTTCCGGCAGAAGGCCGGGCTCATCCGCGTCGACTCGACGGTCGCCTGGATCGCCCAGCAGGTCGAGGCCGAGCGACAGGTGGCGTGCTCGGTGGAGTTCGTCGCGACCGCCGCGGATCCCATTGCCAACCGGTTGCGGGACTCCGGCATCGAGGTCGCCACGATCTACGGCCGCGACCGGTTCGACCTGGAAGCCGAGCGGCTCCGGTTCCAGACCGGAGAGGCGAAGGTGTGCGTCTTCACCACGGTCGCGTCGATCAGCCTGCACGCCGGCGAGACCCTCGCAGACGGTCGTCGTGCGAGCACGGAGCCGCGGGTCGGTGTCTTCCACCAGGCCCGCTTCTCCGGCATCGCCGGACGGCAGGTGACCGGCCGCACCCATCGCGACCACCAGGTGTCACCGTGGCACATCGCGTATGCCGAAGGCACCGTCGAGGAGCAGGTGGGCAAGGTGATGGTGGAGCGGATCGCCGCCGCGTCCGACACCGTCGGCGGCGACACCACCGGCCTCGCCGACCTCGCCCAGCTCCTCGGTGCCGACTGGCTGCCCGTCACGACCCTGACCGAGGATGGCGCCTGACCGGTTCGGTTCAGGCGCACGTGCGGCGGTCAGTTCTTATACCTATGGCGGATCCGAGGAATGGTGAAGGCGACACACAGTCCATTCGGACGGAGAGCCCATTCTTGCTCTCACCGAGAACGTGACCGAGACCGTCAACAAGCTCGCGGAGGAAGTGCCGGAGGTGTCCGGCGTCCGCATCGCGACGAGGCCGACGGGCAGTCGCTGTCCGTCAGTCCCGCCGACCACGCGGTCGACGGAGACCAGACCATCGAGCAGGACGGCGCCACCGTCTGGCTCGACCCCGTCGCCGCTGATGCCCTCGACGGCATGGTGCTGGACGGCGGCGTGGACGAGGACGGCAACATCCAGTTCGCGCTGGGCCAGCAGGTCTGACGTACGTCCAACAGTGGAGCCTTGAGCCGGTAGGTCCGGCTCAGGGCTCCACTGACGGTCGGGGGCGGTCGGGCTGGTAGAGCCAGGACTCGGCGCCCTCCCGCGCCAACGCCCATCCGACGAGGATGACGGCGGCCTGCTTGAGGCCGGCTTCCTCGACCTGGTCGGCGATGTCGGCGAGCGTGCCGCGGAGGATCAGTTCGTCGGGCTGGGAGGCGCGGTGGACCACGACGGCGGGGCAGCCGGCGCCGTACTCCTCGACCAACGACCCGGCGAGCTCGCGGGTCTTCGTGATCGCGAGGTGCAGGACGAGCGTGGCGCGCGTGGCAGCGAAGGCGGCCAGCGACTCCGTCGACGGCATGGCGGTCGAGCGGGCCTGGGTGCGGGTCAGCACCACCGACTGCGTCACGAGCGGGACGGTGAGCTCGCGACCGACGGAGGCAGCAGCAGCGGCGTACGCCGGGACTCCCGGGCACACGTCCCACGCGACGCCTGCGGTGTCGAGGCGGGCGGTCTGCTCGGCGAGGGCGGAGTAGAGCGACGGGTCGCCGGAGGTGAGGCGGACGACTTCGAGTCCCTCGGCCGACGCGGACACCATGACCGACGTGATCTGGTCGAGGTCGAGGCGCTGGGTGTCGACCTGGCGGGCGTCGGTGCAGTGGGAGAGGATCTCGGCGTCGAGGTACGTGCCCGGGTAGAGCACGACGTCCGCGGCCGCGAGCAGTGACGCCGCTCGCAACGTCAGCAGGTCGGCCGCGCCCGGGCCGGCGCCGACGAAGTGGACGGTCACCGCTCGCCCACGAAGCGGGGCGTCCAGACCTGCCCGGCCGCGGTCACGCGCGTCGACGAGGCGCCGACGATCAGCAGGCACTTCATGTCGATCGTCTCGGCCTCGAGCTCGGCGAGGGTGGTCACGGTCAGCGACTCCTCGGCGCGGCCGACGTCGCGACCGACCACGACAACGGTGTCGGGGCCGCGGTGCTCGAGGAACAGCTTCTGGAGGTCGGCGACCTGGGTGGTGCGGCTGCGCGAGGCGGGGTTGTAGACCGCGAGCACCAGGTCGGCCTCGGCGATCGCGTGCAGGCGCTTCTCGATCACCGGCCACGGCTTGAGCCGGTCGCTCAGCGACACGACGGCGAAGTCCGCGCCGATCGGGGCGCCCGCCTTGGCGGCGACAGCCTGGACGGCGCTGACGCCGGGCAGGACCTCGATGGGTACGTCGGGGAAGTCGGCGGCGGCCTCGAACACGGCGCTCGCCATCCCGAAGACTCCCGCGTCACCGCCGGACACGACGGCGACCTTGTGTCCCTCTCGGGCGAGGCCCAACGCGTGGCGGGCGCGGTCGACCTCGACGGTGTTGCCCGACGCGTGGCGGGTGAGGCCATCGCGTTGGGGGACGCGGTTGACGTACGGGGCGTAGCCGACGATGTGGTCGACGTCTGCCAGGGCCGCGGTTGCTTCGGGGGTGAGCCAGCGATCGGGGCCGGGGCCCAGGCCGAGGACGACCAGGGGCCTTGGTTTCGACACGCTCGTTCCTCGCTGCTCAACCAGCGGCGTGTGCGTTCCTGGCTGCTCAACCAGCGGCTGCCTTCTTCCGGAGGGGTCTTGGGCCACGCTGTCGCCGGGGACGACGATCAGGCTGAAGTAGGGGACGGACGCCGGGTCGACGTCGACCACTGGCATCCAGCGCTCGGCGGGCATCGAGGCGCGTTCGACGTACAGCGCGTGCTCGAGGCGGCCGGCCTGGCGGAGGGCGTCGACGACGCCGGGGAAGCGGCGGCCGAGCTTCATGATGATCGCGCCGTCGGTGTCGGCGAGGCGGCGGGCGAGCTCGGGGACTCCGAGGGTGCCGGGGAGCACGGTGAGGACGTCGGTCTGGCGCACGAGCGGCGAGGCGAGGACGGCGGTGGCGGCAGCGAAGGCCGGTACGCCCGGGACGACCTCTGTCTCGAAGCGCGGGGAGAGGCGGTCGTGGAGGTACATGAACGAGCCGTAGAACAACGGGTCGCCCTCGGCCAGCACGACGACGGTGCGGCCCTCGACGAGATGAGCAGCCAGCCGGTCGGCGCACGACTCGTAGAACTCGGCCATCGCACCGGCGTACCCACCCGGGTGCGCGGTCTCCCCGGTCGTGACGGGGTAGCGGAGCTCCTCCTCGATCGCTGTCGGCGGGATCAGCGAGGCGGCGATCGTGCGGGCGTTGGACTGCTTGCCGACGCCGGCGTGGAAGGCGATGACGTCGGCCGACTCGATGAGCCGGGCGGCCTTGCGGGTGATCAGCTCGGGGTCGCCAGGGCCGAGGCCCACCCCATAGAGCCGGCCGTGCAGCCGGCCGGTCACTCCCGCTCCTGGGCCAGCGCGTTGAGGGCGGAGGCGGCCATCGCGGACCCGCCGCGGCGGCCGCGGACGGTGAGGAACGGGATGTCGAGCCCGAACGCCTCGAGTGCCTGCTTGGACTCGGCGGCCCCGATGAAGCCGACGGGTACGCCGACGATGGCGGCCGGCCGCGGCGCTCCGTCGAGGAGCATCTCGAGGAGGTGGAAGAGCGCGGTGGGAGCGTTGCCGATCGCGACGACCGAGCCCTCGAGCCGCTCCTCGAGGAGCGAGAACGCTGCGGCCGAGCGGGTGGTGCCCATCAGCTGCGCGAGGTCGGGCGTGCGCCGGTCGTGCAACGCGCACAGCACCTCGTTGTCCCTCGGGAGGCGCTTGCGGGTGACGCCGCTGGCGACCATGTGGGCGTCGGTGATGATCGGCGCGCCGACGGTGAGCGCCTCGCGGGCGGCGCCGACGAGGCGCGGGTGGATGACCAGGTCGTCGACCAGGTCGGTCTGGCCAGTGCCGTGGACCATCCGGACGGCGACGCGCTCGGCGTCGGCCGGCAGGTGGTCGAAGCTGGCCTCGCGGCGGATGGTCGCGAAGGACTCGTCGTAGATCGCGGCACCGTCGGCGATGTAGTCGTAACGACGGGTGGGTCGGGACAGCAGGCTCATCAACGGGCTCCTCGGGGTTCGCGCCCCTGGTCGGCTGGACATCGCGCGGGCAGTGTCTGGCTCGGCCCCCTCTCGGGGACCTGACAGTGGCGGAACCGCCCCGGACTCGCACCGGGTTCCTGCGTCGCGTGACGAGGGCAGCCTAGGGGCAACAACACCATCTGACGCCAGGGGATCCGGAGTCTGGGTCGGCTCGCGCCAGGCGCCGCGCTCCTACGTCGCACCAGCGGCGCACAATCTCACTGATGTGCTGATCCCATGGGCGAGGTCAGCGGCGCACCACCGTGTAGAGCGTCGACCTGCTGGGGAGGTCGGTGCTCGCGGCGGGGGTCAGCGTGGCCTGCACGACGAGCTTGCCCGCCTTGCTGGTGAGCGTGCGCGGCAGCAGGACCCGGTGCGAGGTGCCGGGCGTGACGGTGACGACGCGCACCACCCGGACCTTGCCGCGGCGCGCGATGAGGCGTACCGAACCGGCGGCGCTGGGCCGGACGTGGGCACGCGGGCGCTTGCCCAGGCGCGTGCCGGACAGCCGGAGGCGTACGTCGGACGGGACCGTCGCCGCCGTCGCGGGCGGGGTGACCGCAGGCGGCACGGCGGCGGTGGCGCGGACGACCAGCGTGGCGATGCCGGAGGTCGTGCTGACACCGCCCGCACCGGCGACGACGCGGTACTGCTCGCCGCCCTGGGGCGGGTTCACGCCCTTCAGGGCGAGCGAGGACGCGGTCGCGCCGGGGACGTCGGACCAGCCGGTGCCGACGCCGCGGCGCTGCCACTGGTAGGCCACGGCGCCGCGGTTGGACTGGGCGGCGGCGGTCAGCGTGACATCACCGCCCGCGTCGACCGAGACGAGCTCGGCGGGCTGCTGGGTGAACTCGACCTGCGCGGCGGGCGGGTCGGGCACGTAGGGCTCCGCGAGGGCGTCGAGCGGCACCACGTCCGCCATCGCGGCATACCCTGCGTCGCCCGGGTGCAGGCGGTCGCCGCTGTCGAGGACCGGCAACATCCGCGTCGGGTCGGCGGGGTCGCGCAGGGCGGCGTCGAAGTCCGCGATGCCTTCCACGCCGTCGTGGGCGCGGACCCACTCGTTGACGGCGAGCCGGGAGGCCTCGCGCTCCGGCGTCCAGGCGCTCCAACCGCGGAACGGCGTGAGGGTGCCCAGCACGACGCGTACGTCCTCGGCGTGGGCACGGTCGACGAGGGCCTGCAGGCCGCCGATGAGGGAGCCGACGTCGGTGCCGTTGGGCGCGGTCATGATGTCGTTGATGCCCTCGAGGATGATCACCGAGCGCACGCCGGGCACGTCGAGGACGTCGCGGTCGAACCGGTCGAGGGCACGCTCACCGGTGCCGTCGACCAGCACCCGGTTGCCGCTGATGCCGCTGTTGACGATCGCCAGCTGCTCGGCGCCCGAGGCCAGCCGGGCCGAGAGGAAGTCGGGGTAGCGGGTGTTGTTGTTCTGGCCCGAGCCGACGCCGTCGGTGATCGAGTCGCCGAAGGCCACCACCGTGCCGGCCGACTCGCCCATCACGTCCACGCGCGTGACGAAGTGGCGGTCCTCCGTCCGCTCGGGGAAGGCGTCCGCGGTCTCGGCGTGCGAGGCGTCGCGCCCGCGGGTGAAGAACGAGAGCTGGCTACCGATGTCGTGCACGGTCATCGGGGTCGAGTAGCCGGGCGTGTAGGTCGTCACCAGGATCGAGCCGGCGTCCTCGACCGCGAGTTCCGCCGGGTCGCTGGTGGCGGTGGCGCCGGCCGGGATGACGACCTCCCCGTCGCCGCCGAACCGGAGGGGGGTCATGGTGCCCGGACGGACCTTTGCCGTCGTGCTGGTCGCGGGTCGGGCGACGGTAGCCGCGCCGATGCGCAACGGCCCGCTCCCGAAGCGGTTGGAGAAGGTCACCCGCACCTGGCTGCCGCCCTTGCTGACCCGGATCAGGTTGCGGATCGTGCAGTCGGTGCAGCCGTTGTCCTGTCCGGCCATCGGCGCAGCGCCCCACGAGCCGACCCAGTCCGTCGGGAGAGCGGCCGAGGCGGGAGCGCCGCCGAGGAGCGCGGGCAGCAGTCCCGCAAAGAGGGCGAGTGCCGCGGCGGCAGCGGTACGTCGCGCGGACGGGCGTGGCTGGACTGGCATGGGGTCCCCTGGTGTCAGCGGCGAGCTGGACGTGCGGGAACCCTCACCTGGTGGCGTCCGGTCGGGCCGACCGGCGCGTGCGAGCAGATCGTAGGGTGCCCGTGACCTGGGTCACACCTGCGCGTCTCGCTGGGTGGTCACCGGACGAGCACGAGGGACTTCCACCGGGTGACGACCAGGTGCTCGTCGAGCCCGTCGATGGCAGCGCGGTCGAGCACGCCGTCGGGCACCTCGACGTGGGTGACGCCCTCCGCCAGGGCGCCGTACGCCGGCGGGTCGCTCGCCGCGGGCAGGCGCGGGTCCGCGTCGTGCGAGGCGGGCGGGACCGGGAGCTCGTCGATGTGCCACGCGGTGTCGCGGACCTGCTGGAAGGCGCGGGCGAGGCCGGTGAGGCGGGCGGCCGCCTCGGGCAGCGGGACGACCGGCCCCCAGTGGGTGCTGCCGATGCGGAGCTGGACCTCGTCCTCGGACAGGGCGACGAGGCCGAGGTCGCACGAGCGGTTGACGTGGTCGCCGCGGCCGTCGTCGAGGACGAACAGGAAGCGGCCCGGCAGCTTGGCCAGTGACGGCGTCGCGCAGATGCGCTCGTCGAGCTCGGCGGTGACGGTGCGGAGGTCGGCGCGGCCACCGTGGAGGCCGGTCAGCGGCGAGACGAGGATGTTGCGGACCAGCTCGTGATCGGGGTGCGGAAGCAGGCCGGTGGCGCGGACGGCTTCGACGACCGCGGCCGGGAGCACGCCGTCGACGTGGGGGAGGGCGCGCAGCTGGAGGTTGGCCCGCTTGGTCAGGTGCACCCGCCCGTCGCCGTACGTCTCGGCGACGTCGAGCAGCGCGAGCAGCGTCGTACGCGTGAGGTGACCGCCGGGGACACGAAGTCGCACGAGCGCGCCGTCGTCGGCCGGCCACGGGCGGAGGACGCCCGGGCACAGGTCGCCTCGGGTCCGGTCGGTCACGGCGGCGATCTTGGCATGACCTGGGTGTCGACACGCTCGCTGGCGCTCGCTGCTCAACCAGCGGCGGAGCGCGAAGGCCGAGACCGATAGTCTCGGCGGCACCACTCCGCGTGGGACCCAGGAACCCGGTGCAAGACCGGGGCGGTTCCGCCACTGTGAGGCCTGCCGAGCGCAGGCCGAAGCCAGACACTGGCCCACGCGGATCCCATCACGAGGGGCGAGAACCCCGAGGAGGATCCGTGCGCATCGCACTGCTGTCCACGTCAGACACCGACCTGCTGAGCGCCCGGGAGTCCGGCGCCGACTACGTCCTCGCCAACCCGGCGAGACCCGGCCACCAGTCGATGGCCGAGGTGATCGAGGGCTGCGACCTCGTCGTCGGCCGGCTGCTGGGGTCGCCGCAGGACCTGTGCTCCGGCTTCACCCGCGTCGCCGCGACCGGCATGCCCGTCGTCGTCCTCGGTGGCGAGCAGTCGCCGAGCGCCGAGCTGATGGAGCTGTCGTCGGTGCCGATGGGCGTCGCGGCCGAGGCGCACCGCTATCTCGCCGAGGGCGGGCCGGTGAACCTCCGCCAGCTGCACGCCTTCCTCTCCGACACCGTGCTGCTCACCGGTGAGGGGTTCGAGCCGCCGCAGGTGCTGCCGCAGTGGGGGTACGCCGAGCGTCCGGAGGTGGACGTGGTTTCGACACGCTCGTCCCTCGCTGCTCAACCAGCGGTCCCCAGGATCGGG
This sequence comes from Nocardioides sp., assembly GCF_025965415.1. Classification (GTDB taxonomy): domain Bacteria; phylum Actinomycetota; class Actinomycetes; order Propionibacteriales; family Nocardioidaceae; genus Nocardioides. The sequence goes on along the minus strand of NZ_JAOPWY010000153.1, from coordinate 11,746 downwards.
GTGCTCTACTACCGGGCCCACGAGGCGAGCGGGAACACCTCCTTCGCCCACGCCCTCGCCGACGCGGTGGACGCGACGGGCCAGGCGGTCGGCGTACCCATCTTCGCCGGGTCGCTGCGGTCGGCGCCCGACGAGCTGTACGACGCGTTCGGCACGCTCGACGCCCTCATCGTGACCGTGCTCGCGGCCGGCGGCAGCGTGCCGTCGAGCGCCAGCGCGGGCGGGGACGACGAGTCGTGGGACGTCGCGCGGATGTCGGCGCTCGACATCCCGATCATCCAGGGACTCTGCCTGACGAGCAGCCGCGCGGAGTGGGAGGCGTCGGACGACGGCGTGAGCCCGCTCGACTCGGCGACGCAGATCGCGATCCCGGAGTTCGACGGGCGGATCATCACCGCGCCGTTCTCCTTCAAGGAGGTCGACTCCGACGGCCTGCCGCGCTACGTCGCCGACCCCGAGCGGTGCGCCCGGGTCGCCGGCATCGCGGTCAAGCACGCACGTCTGCGCTCGATCCCGAACGCCGAGAAGCGGCTCGCCCTCGTGCTGTCGGCGTACCCCACCAAGCACGCCCGCATCGGCAACGCCGTCGGGCTCGACACCCCGGTCTCCGCGATCCGAATGCTGCGCCGGCTGCGTGACGCGGGCTACGACCTCGGCGAGGACAACACCGTCGTCGAGATCCTCGGCCGGGACGTCACCGACACCGAGCAGGGCGACGCGCTGATCCACGCGCTCATCGCGGCCGGGGGCCAGGACGAGGAGTGGCTGACCACCGCGCAGCTGACCGACGCGCACGTGCGGATCACGCCGGAGCAGTACGCCGCGTGGACGGCCGACCTGCCCGAGGACCTGCGCGCCGACATGGTCGAGGCGTGGGGCGAGGCGCCGGGCTCGCTCTTCGTCAACGACCAGCGAGAGCTCGTGCTCGCGACCGTGCGGGCGGGCAACGTCGTGCTCCTCATCCAGCCCCCGCGCGGCTTCGGCGAGAACCCGATCGCGATCTACCACGACCCCGACCTCGCGCCGACGCACCACTACCTGGGCGCCTACCGCTGGCTCGGCAGTGCTGTCGAGGAGGGGGGCTTCGGGGCGGACGCCGTGGTGCACCTCGGCAAGCACGGGTCGCTTGAGTGGCTGCCCGGCAAGAACGCCGCCCTCTCGGCCAGCTGCGGCACCGACGCCGCGCTCGGCAGCCTGCCGATGATCTACCCGTTCCTCGTCAACGACCCGGGCGAGGGCGCGCAGGCCAAGCGGCGCGCGCACGCCACGATCGTCGACCACCTCGTGCCGCCGATGGCGCGTGCCGAGTCGTACGGCGACATCGCCCGCCTCGAGCAGCTCCTCGACGAGCACGCCAACATCGCCGCCATGGACCCGGCCAAGCTGCCGGCGATCCGCGGCGAGATCTGGCAGCTGATGCACGCTGCCGAGATGCACCGTGACCTCGGGCTGGAGGAGCAGCCGGACGCCGAGGAGTTCGACGACTTCATCATGCACGTCGACGGCTGGCTCTGCGAGATCAAGGACGCGCAGATCCGCGACGGGCTGCACATCCTCGGCGAGGCGCCGAGCGGCGAGGCGCGGGTCAACCTGGTGCTCGCGATCCTGCGCGCCGCGCAGGTGTTCGGCGGGCAGGCGCAGGCGGTGCCGGGGCTGCGGGCCGCGCTGGGGCTGAAGGAGAACGCCGAAGCGACCTCTGCCGTGGACGCGATCGAGGCCGAGGCCCGCGAGCTCGTGCAGGACATGGACGGGGCCGACTGGGACCCCGCCCGTGCGGCCGAGCTGCACGACGACCCGGAGGTGCAGCGGGTGCTGGAGTTCGCGGCCACCCAGGTCGTGCCGCGCCTGGCCCGCACCACCGACGAGCTCGACGCGGTCGTCCACGCCCTCGACGGCGGCTTCATCGCCGCCGGGCCGTCGGGCTCGCCGCTGCGCGGGCTGGTCAACGTGCTGCCGACCGGCCGCAACTTCTACACCGTCGACCCGCGCGCGGTGCCGTCGCGCCTCGCCTGGCAGACCGGGATGGCGATGGCCGAGTCGCTCGTCGCCAAGTACGTCGACGAGACCGGCGGCTACCCCCAGTCAGTCGGCCTGTCCGTCTGGGGCACGAGCGCCATGCGGACGAGCGGCGACGACATCGCCGAGGTCCTCGCGCTGCTCGGCGTACGACCCGTGTGGGACGAGGCCTCGCGGCGGGTCAACGACCTCCAGGTCATCCCGCTCGACGAGCTCGGTCGGCCGCGCATCGACGTCACGGTGCGGATCTCCGGCTTCTTCCGCGACGCCTTCCCGCACGTGGTCGCGATGCTCGACGACGCTGTACGCCTGGTGGCGGGGCTCGAGGAGCCCGACGACTCCAACTACGTCCGGGCGCACACCCGCGCCGATCTCGCGGACCACGGCGACGAGCGGCGCTCGACCACCCGGATCTTCGGATCCAAGCCCGGGTCGTACGGCGCCGGCATCCTCCAGGTCGTCGAGTCGGGCAACTGGCGCAGCGACCAGGACCTCGCCGAGGTCTACACGGCGTGGGGCGGCTTCGCCTACGGTCGCGACCTCGACGGTGCGCCGGCCGCCGACGACATGCGCACCAACTACCGCCGCATCAAGGTGGCGGCGAAGAACGTCGACACCCGTGAGCACGACATCGCCGACAGCGACGACTACTTCCAGTACCACGGCGGCATGGTCGCCACCGTGCGCGCGCTGACCGGCAGCGACCCCAAGGCGTACGTCGGCGACTCCACGACGCCGGACGCGGTCCGCACCCGGACGCTTCAGGAGGAGACCAACCGCGTCTTCCGGGCGCGGGTGGTCAACCCGCGGTGGATCGGCGCGATGCAGCGACACGGCTACAAGGGCGCCTTCGAGCTGGCCGCCACCGTCGACTACCTCTTCGGCTTCGACGCGACCGCCGGGGTCGTGCACGACTGGATGTACGAGTCACTGGCCAAGGAGTACGTCCTCGACGAGACCAACCAGCAGTTCCTGCGGACCTCCAACCCGTGGGCACTGCGCGGGATCGTCGAGCGGCTGCACGAGGCCGCCGACCGCGGACTGTGGGCGGACCCGGACGCCGACGTGATGGCCGCGCTGCAACAGGTCTACCTCGACGTCGAGGGCGAGCTGGAGGACCGGTGAGCTCGCGCGTCCGCATCATCGGGATCGGCTGCCACCCGCGGCAGATCACCGAGGAGGCGCTGTCGGCGATCGCGGGCTGCGACTACGTCATCGCCGCCGACAAGGGGCCGGACGACCCGCTGCTCGCGCTGCGCCGTGCGGTCTGCGCCGACCTGGCCGTCCCCCTGGTCGCCGTCCCGGACCCGCCCCGCGACCGCGACGACCCGGCCGACTACGACGGCGCGGTCCTCGACTGGCACGACGCGCGCGCGGCGGCGTACAGCACCGTCATCGACGAGCGGCCGGGCACGGTCGGGTTCCTGGTGTGGGGCGACCCGGCGTTCTACGACTCGACGATCCGCGTGGTGACACGCCTCGGGGTGCCGTACGACGTGCTGCCGGGCGTCTCGGCGCTCTCGCTCCTGGCGGCCCGCCACCGCATCGTGCTCCACGAGGTCGGCCGGCCGGTGCTGGTGACGACCGGGCGGCGGCTGGCCGACGAGGTCGCGGCCGGGCACGACAACCTCGTCGTGATGCTCGACGGCCGGCTGCAGGCGGCCACGCTCGGCGGCGACTGGGACATCTGGTGGGGCGCCAACCTGGGCAGTCCGCACGAGGAGCTGGTCGCGGGGCGGCTGGCGGACGTCACGGACGAGGTGGTGGCCGCGCGACGCCGGGCCAAGGACGCCGACGGCTGGGTGATGGACACCTATCTGCTGAGGCGACGCGCGTCTCGGTGAGATCTCGAAGTTGAGGGGAATCGGCTCAACTTCTGGCGCGTTCGGGATGAGTGGGACCACAGTGGTCCCGACACGACCACGAAGGAGCAGAGTTGAGCACGTTCGGTGCCGAGAAGTTCACCACCCGCAGCCGCGAGGTCATCGAGGCTGCCCAGCTCGCCGCCACCACCGGCGGCAACTCCCACACCGAGCCGATCCACCTGCTGGTGGCGTTGCTGCGCCAGGAGGACGGCACGAGCCGCAACCTCGTGATGAAGGCCGGAGTCGACGCGGCGCTGCTGCTCGCGCGCGCCGAGGCCGTCCAGCAGGCACTGCCCCGGGCCACCGGGTCCACCGTCCAGCAGCCCAGCGGCTCGGCGGCACTGACCCGGGTGCTGGCACAGGCGCTCGACCTCGCCGGCTCGATGAAGGACGACTACGTCGCCACCGACCACCTGGTCGTCGCGATCGCGACCGTGGAGTCGCCGGCCCAGAAGGTGCTCACCGACGCGGGCCTCACCGCGTCCGGGCTGCGCGAGGCGATCACCGCCGTGCGCGGCAACCGGCGCGTGACCAGCGAGGCCGCCGAGGCGTCGTACGAGTCGCTGGAGAAGTACTCCGTCGACCTCACCCAGGCCGCCGAGGACGGTCGGCTCGACCCGGTCATCGGCCGCGACGCCGAGATCCGGCGGGTGGTCCAGGTGCTGTCGCGGCGCACCAAGAACAATCCCGTCCTGATCGGCGAGCCCGGCGTCGGCAAGACCGCCGTCGTGGAGGGGCTGGCCCAGCGCGTGGTCGCCGGCGACGTGCCCGACTCGCTCAAGGGTCGCCGGGTGCTGTCGCTCGACCTCGCCGCGATGGTGGCGGGCGCGAAGTACCGCGGCGAGTTCGAGGAGCGGCTCAAGGCCGTCCTCGAGGAGATCAAGGACGCCGGTGGCCAGGTCATCACCTTCATCGACGAGCTGCACACCGTCGTCGGCGCGGGCGCCGGGGGCGACTCCGCGATGGACGCGGGCAACATGCTCAAGCCGATGCTGGCGCGCGGCGAGCTGCACATGATCGGCGCCACCACGCTCGACGAGTACCGCGAGCGGATCGAGAAGGACCCCGCCCTCGAGCGGCGCTTCCAGCAGGTCTTCGTCGGTGAGCCGAGCGTCGAGGACACCATCCAGATCCTGCGTGGCATCCAGGAGAAGTACGAGGCGCACCACGGAGTGCGGATCACCGATGCCGCCCTCGTCGCGGCCGCCACCCTGTCCGACCGCTACATCACCGGCCGCCAGCTGCCCGACAAGGCGATCGACCTGATCGACGAGGCGTCGTCGCGGCTGCGGATGGAGCACGAGTCCTCCCCGGAGGAGATCGACCAGCTCCGGCGCCAGGTCGAGCGCCTGAAGATGGAGGAGTTCGCGCTGGCCAAGGAGACCGACGCCGCGTCGGCCGACCGGCTCGAGGCGCTGCGCAGGGACCTCGCCGACAAGGAGGAGGAGCTGCGCGGCCTGGAGGCGCGGTGGGAGCGTGAGAAGGACCAGCTCCAGGGCGAGGGCGAGCTGCGCCGCCAGCTCGACCAGCTCAAGATCGAGGCCGAGAAGAAGCTGCGCGAGGGCGACCTCGCGGGCGCGAGCGAGATCCAGTACGGCAAGGTCCCCGAGCTCGAGCGGCAGATCGCGGAGGTCGAGAAGGCCGAGCAGGTCGACCTCGAGCCGCTGGTCGGCGACGAGGTCGGCGCCGAGCAGATCGCCGACGTCGTCGAGGCCTGGACCGGCATCCCCACCGGCAAGATGCTGCAGGGGGAGACCGCCAAGCTCCTCGAGATGGAGTCGGTGATCGGCGAGCGGCTGATCGGCCAGCGCGAGGCGGTCACGGCGGTCAGCGACGCCGTACGCCGCTCGCGCGCCGGCATCGCCGATCCCAACCGTCCGACGGGGTCGTTCCTCTTCCTCGGCCCCACCGGCACCGGCAAGACCGAGCTGGCCAAGTCGCTGGCGGACTTCCTCTTCGACGACGAGCGGGCGATCGTGCGCATCGACATGAGCGAGTACAGCGAGAAGCACTCGGTCTCGCGGCTCGTGGGTGCCCCTCCCGGCTACGTCGGCTACGACGAGGGCGGGCAGCTCACGGAGGCGGTGCGGCGGCGTCCCTACAGCGTCGTGCTGCTCGACGAGGTCGAGAAGGCGCACCCCGAGGTCTTCGACATCCTGCTCCAGGTGCTCGATGACGGTCGGCTGACCGACGGCCAGGGGCGCACGGTCGACTTCCGCAACACGCTGCTGATCCTCACCTCCAACCTCGGTTCCAACTTCCTGGTCGACCCGATCATGGAGCCGGAGGTCAAGAAGCAGTCGGTGATGGGCGTGGTGCGTGCGCACTTCAAGCCCGAGTTCCTCAACCGGCTCGACGAGGTCGTCATGTTCGACGCGCTGTCGAAGGAGGACCTCCAGCACATCGTCGACCTGCAGCTCGCGCTGCTCGGGGAGCGGCTCGCGGTCCGGCGGATCACCATCTCGGTGACCGACGCGGCGCGCGCCTGGCTGGCCGAGACCGGCTACGACCCGGCGTACGGCGCCCGGCCGCTGCGGCGCCTGATCCAGAGCGCCATCGGCGACCCGCTCGCGCGCAAGCTCATCGCCGGTGACGTCACCGACGGCGGCGCGGTCACCGTCGACGTGGGCGACGACGGGCTCGTCCTCCGCTAGGCGTGACAGCGCAGGGGCCTCGCAGCCTCAGGCCCTGCTCTCACGTGCTGGTCGCGGGGGAGTCCAGCGCCCGGCGGAAACTAGCGTGAAGTCGTGGCGGAGAGCGTGATGGTCGAGCAGAGCGAGATCGGCACGGCCCGTCGGTGGACCATGCTCGGCGCGAGCACCGCGGCACAGGCCGCGGCCGCGGTGATGACCAACGGCGCGGTGTTCCTGATCCCGGCCCTCCACGAGCAGCGCGGGATGAGCATCGCCGAGGCGGGCGTGGTGACCGCGACGCCGATGGTCGGCGTGATGCTGACCCTGGTCGCGTGGGGCTGGTTCACCGACCGCCGTGGCGAGCGGATCGCACTGATGGCCGGGCTCGGCCTGGCCGCGGTCGCCGGCGTGCTGGCCGTCCTCGCCGAGGACGGCGTGCTGCTCGCCGTCGCACTCGGGCTCGGGGGCGCGGCCGCCGCCTCCACCAATGCGGCGTCCGGTCGGGTGGTCGTCGGCTGGTTCCCGCCGCACCGCCGCGGCCTGGCCATGGGGATCCGGCAGATGGCCCAGCCGATGGGCGTCGGGATCGCCGCCATCGCCGTACCCGTCGTCGCGGACGGCCACGGCATCCGCGCCGCGCTGTGGGTGCCGACCATCGCGTGTGCGATCGCGACGGTGGTCGTCGCGCTGGTCGTGATCGATCCCCCGCGGACTGCCCCGAAGTCCGGCGCCGCGCCCAATCCCTACCGCCAGGACCGCTACCTCGCCCGCATCCACGGTGTCTCGGTGCTGCTGGTCGTGCCGCAGTTCGTCGTGTGGACCTTCGCCCTCGTATGGCTGATCCAGGACCGCAACTGGACGCCCGCGGCCGCCGGCTCGCTCGTCGCCGGCACCCAGGTGCTGTCGGCGTTCGGCCGTATCGCCGTCGGGCAGCTCTCCGACCACGTCAGGTCGCGGATGCGCCCACTGCGCTGGGTCGCGATCGCGGCGGGCCTGGCGATGGCTCTCCTGGGCCTCGCGACCGGCCTCGACCTCGCCGTCGCCGTACCCCTCATCGTCATCGCCACCGTCATCACGGTCGCCGACAACGGGCTCGCCTTCACCGCCGTCGCGGAGCGCGCGGGACCGTTCTGGTCGGGCCGCGCGCTGGGGGTGCAGAACACCGCGCAGTTCCTCGCCGCCGCCCTCGTGCCACCCCTCGGCGGCCTCGCGATCGGCGCTGCCGGGTACGCCGGCACGTTCGCGCTGGCGGCCCTCTTCCCGCTGCTGGCGGTGGCCCTGGTGCCGGTGCAGGACGAGCACCCGCTGAGCTGAGTGTGGCAAGGTCGGCGCACGCGCCTCGACCCCAGCGCCCGAGCCAGGGCTGGTGCTCCGGCGGCGTGGCCTGCCTCAACCCGACGTCCGCCACCCAGGGCTTCCTCGGCGTCTCGGCCTCCACCTCCGACCGCGGCCTGTTCGACGTCTCGGGCTGGGAGTCGATGAGCAAGACGCTGGCCGCGGACGCCGTCCAGCGCTCGTGCTGGCCCCACGCCTATGCCCAGTGGGAGCCGATGGCGACGACGCTGGCCGACACCTACTGATCCTTCGGCATCCCTCAGCCGACGCTCAGCCGGTTGGGGGATGCTGTGTCCCGTGAGTGACGCGCCGACCACCGAGGCCCGGCCGTGGTGGCGGCTGCCGGACACCCCGGTCCCCGGCGGTGTGCCCGACCTCGCCCGCGCGCTGCTGTGGGCCGAGCTGGCGATCGTGCTGCTCGTGTCGCTGGGGCGCTCGGCGGTCTACTCGGTCGTCAGCCTCGTCTCCGCGCTCACCGCGCCGGGGGCGTTGTCGTCGCAGGCGGCGAGCCTCAACAACTCCCTGGCCCCCGACCGCCCGTGGCTCGACCTGACCTACCAGCTGTTGCGGATCGGCTTCGCGCTCGTGCCCGTCGCGCTGGCGGCGTACCTCCTGGTCCGCTCGAGCACGCGCGTGCGCGAGGTCTGGGCACGGGGCGGGCGCTGGGCGACGTGGGGCGACCTCGGCCGCGGGGCCTGGCTGGCGCTGGGCGTCGGCACGGTCGGCGTCGTGTTCTACCTCGCGACCTTCGCGCTCGGCACCAACCTGACGGTCGTGGCGCAGTCGCTGCCGGGTGAGTGGTGGCAGGTGCCGGTGCTGGTGCTCGCGGCGGCCGAGAACGCGGTGCTCGAGGAGTTCGTGGTGCTCGGCTTCGTGCAGGTGCGGCTGCGCCAGCTCGGCTTCGGCGACTCCGCGGCGATCGGCCTCGCGTCGTTGCTGCGCGGGAGCTACCACCTCTACCAGGGCCTTGGCGGCTTCGTCGGCAACCTCGCGATGGGCCTGCTCTTCGGGTGGCTCTTCCGCCGCTGGGGCCGGGTGATGCCGTTCGTGGTCGCGCACACGCTCCTCGACGTCGGCGCCTTCGTCGGCTACGCCCTCCTCGCCGGCCGGGTCGACTGGCTGCCGACCCTCTGACCTGTCGCCAGTGTGCGCCCCGGAGGTGCCGACCTGTCGCCAATGTGCGCCGCGGAGGTGCCGACCTGTCGCAAGTGCACACGCGCAGTGTGCACGAGCGTCAGCTCGGCGGGTCCTGCGCGTGCACGAGCGTCAGCTCGGCACGTCCTCGCGCTCCTCCTCGCGCTCCTCCTGCGACCGGCGACCGAGCCAGCCGCCGCCCCACAGCGCCACGAGCACGAGGACGGGCTGGAAGAACAGGCGGACGAGGCGGGCGCGGTCGGTGTCGAGGCCGAACGCGTCGGTGCCCTCGACGTACTGCGCGATGTTGCCGGGGAAGATCGCCACGAAGAACGCCGCGAGCAGGGCCCCGATCGTGCGCCGGTGCCGGGGCAGGGCGACGAACGCGCCGCCCAGCGCGATCTCCACGACGCCGGAGCCGATGACGGTGAGGTCCTCGTCGAGGGGGAACCAGTCGGGGACCTGGGCCCGAAACTCCTGGCGCTGGGTGGTCAGGTGGAGCACGCCGGCACCCACCACCGCGGAGCCGAGCAGGACGCGACCGATCGCCTGTGCCTTCATGCGCTCGAGCCTACGGAGGAGGGAGCAGCACGCCGGGGTTCATCAGGCTCGACTTCCGCGCCAACCCGGTATGCGATGCGCTCGCTTGGCTTGATCGTCTGCCTCCAACATGTGGCGCAGAAGGATGACTCGCCGGTCGAAGCTGTGGCGCCGGTTGACGTGCATCACCACGAAGAGGTAACCCACAAGCGGAAACAGCCAGATCCAAGCGAGAATTGCCACTGCCAAAGGCGCGAGGGCAGGCACCGGGTCCGCATATCGATCGACGCTGGTCCAAGCGGACCACCCAAGTCCTCCCACCCACCCAAACATCAGAGCCCACCGGCACGCCCCCAGCGTGTGGTAGATGTCTGCAAGCCTTGAAGACTCAGCGCGCATGGTGTCGGATCCCCCAAAAGTGCATCGCGCGATGCGTGCCTCTAGTCGAGCATGATGGGTTTCAAGGATCTCGTAGTACCTCCCCTCGTGCGGTCTGTTGCTTGGCATGGGGCTTTGAGTTCCGTCGGCCTCGACCTTGTAGAGCCACAATGCGGCGGCTGATCGTCTGAGTGCTCCTGGCCGCACCTTCTTGCGCACTCGCAAGAGTGATTCCCGTGACGGAAGCGCCACCCAGTGGGCACCGTCGATCTCCACGGGACCGACGTCAAGGACGAGATTGCCCAAGTCGGCTCGAACAGCTCTCCAGACCACGAATGGCCGGGAGAAGTTGAAGAAATAGGCCTGATACACCAAGAAGCCGATGGGAATCGAAAGCGCAGCGCCCGTGAGGAGATTCGATGCTTCAACATCGAGCAACGGCTCGGCCCCAGCCCTACTCAGGACTAACTGCGTGCACGCTCTCGTCCAGACCACCACGAGGAGGGTGATAGTGAGGGCAACAGCGCCCGGCGTCGTCCAGCGGATGGCTTTTGCGAGCTCACTCACGATCCCCCCGGGGCGGTTGTCTGCGTACCTCGCGCACTTGGCGGAAGTGTGCACGCGCCCGACTCAATCAACCAGCAATTCTATCGAAGGTGGACTCAAGTTCTCCGCAAGCTGACTGCTCACCCGGGGAGCAGCACGCCGGGGTTCATCAGGCCGTCGGGATCCAGGGCCTGCTTGACCGCGCGCATGAGGTCGACCTCCACCGCCGACTTGTACGACGCCCCGGCCGCCGCCTTCGTCCGACCGAGGCCGTGCTCGGCGCTGATCGAGCCGTGGCCGGCGGCCACGGCGTCGTAGATCGCCGTCGAGAGGTCGGCGGCCGCCGCCCGCAGGTCGTCGTCGCCACCCGCAGGTGCGCTCAGGTTGTAGTGGAGGTTGCCGTCGCCGACGTGGCCGTAGGTCACCGGCCGCACGCCGGGCAGCCGCTGCTCGAGCACGGGCCCGATCTCGGCGACCCAGTCCGCGAGCCGCGCGATCGAAAGCGTCACGTCGTGCTTGAGCGTCGCGCCCTCGACCTTCTGCGCCTCCGAGATGCCCTCGCGCAGCGCCCAGAGCGCGGACCGCTGGGCCCGGCTGCCGGCGACGGCGGCGTCGGAGGCCAGGTCCCGCTCGACGGCCTCGCCGAGGATCGACTCGAGGGCGTCGTCCAGCCCGCCGTCGGACTCGGCGCCGGCGAGCTCGACCAGGACGTACCACTCGCTCGGCGCGGCCAGCGGGTCGCTCGCGCCGGGCAGGTGGGCCAGCACCAGCTCGAGGGCCTGCCGATTGGCGATCTCGAATGTCGAGAGGTGCGCTCCGGCGTGCTGCTGGGCCACTCCGAGCAGGGCGACCGCGGCGCCCACACCGGGCACCGCGACCCACGCGGTCGCGTGCCGCGGGGTGGCCGGGAACAGCCGGAGCACCGCCCCGGTGATGACGCCGAGCGTCCCCTCGGAGCCGACGAAGAGCTGGGTGAGGTCGGGGCCGACGGCCGAGCGCGGCGCGCCGCCGGTGCGGAGGAGGGTGCCGTTGGCGAGGGCCACCTCGAGGCCGACGACCATGTCCTCGATCTTGCCGTAGCGGCCGGAGAGTTGGCCGGCGCCGCGGCAGGCGATCCAGCCGCCCACGGTGGCCAGGGCCATCGACTGGGGCCAGTGGCCGCCGGTCAGGCCGTGGTTCGCCCGCAGTTGGGCCTCGTAGTGGTCGCCGAACGTGCCGGCGAGCACGTCGACGGTCAACGATGTGTCGTCGACGTCACGGATCCCGGTTACGTCGCACAGGTCGAGGACGACGCCGCCG
>NZ_JAOPWY010000096.1 GCF_025965415.1 Nocardioides sp. | reverse complement strand
CGGCGGCGCGGGCGCCCCGGGCAGCGCCCGACAGCGAGCGGCGTACGGCACTGGCCGGGGGCGGCGCGGACGACCCCGACCGCGGCCCGGGGGGCGGGTCAGGTCGCTCGGAGGTCACGGGCACCATCTTGGACTACCGGCCCGACAGCAGCCGTACGCCGTCCCGGGTGCGGTCCCCGACGGGACAGGGCGACCCCCCGTTTGTCATGATGCACGTGTGATCTCTCTCCCGAGCCGCGCCGGCAAGCCGGACTCGACCCTCGTCAAGGCCGCCGACGTCGCTCGAGGCATCGTCCTCGAGGTCGCCGAGGCGGCCGAGGTGGGCGACCACCTGGGCGCCCACGCCGAGGGCGAGCGGGTGGTCACGCACCAGTTCGCCTGCGCGCGACCCGGCTACCCGGGGTGGTACTGGTCGGTGACGCTGACGCGCGCCAAGCGTGGCAAGGACATCACGGTCAACGAGGTCGTGCTCCTGCCCGGCGACGAGGCGATCGTCGCGCCGGCCTGGGTGCCCTACAAGGAGCGGCTGCAGCCCGGCGACCTCTCGCCCGGCGACCTGCTCCCCGTCGAGGACGAGGACGTGCGCCTCGTGCCGACCTACCTCGTCGGCGACGACCCGCTCGACCCCCCGATGGACGCCGACGACCGCGCGCAGGTGCGCCGGGTCGCCGAGGACCTGGGGCTCGGTCGCGTGCGCACGCTGAGCCGCGAGGGCATCGACATGGCGGCGGAGCGCTGGTACGCCGGCTCCGGCGGCCCCGATTCGCCGCTGGCCAAGAGCGCGCCGGACACCTGCGCCACGTGCGGGTTCCTGGTGCGCCTCAGCGGCTCGCTCGCCGAGACCTTCGGCGTCTGCGCCAACGGCAACGCCAACGACGACGGCAAGGTCGTCTCGCTCGACCACGGGTGCGGGGCCCACTCGGAGGTCAAGCTGGCGCGCAAGCAGCAGCCCCTGCCGATGCCCGAGCACGCCTTCGACACCCTCACCGACGACGAGTACGAGCTCATCTGAGCCGCACAGCCACGACCGACCGCGTCGAGATCGAGCCCGCTAGAGAGCCGCCAGCACCCACACGGCGTAGTCGTCGACCGGCTCGTGCAGCTCGTAGCTGCCGAAGCGGTGCACCACACGCAGGCCCGCGGCCGCCACGTCCGCCGCGAACTCGTCGGCCGGATAGGTGCGGCTGCCCGCCTTCACCGCGGTGAGGTGGAACCCGACGAGCGCCCGGCCGGCGGGAGCGAGCAGGTCGCGCACCCGCTGCAGCACGGCGCGCTCGGTGCCCTCGCCGAGGTAGATCATCACGTTGCCGACCGCCAGCACCAGGTCGAACGACCCGAGCTCGGCGGCGTCGAGCGCGAGCGCCTCGTGGGGGAGGACCTCCAGGTCCGGGTAGGTCGCCCGCGACTGGGCGCGCAGCGCCGAGTCCGGCTCGGCCGCCACGACGTCGTGGCCGCGCGACTGCAGCGCCGCCGAGACCCGGCCCATGCCCGAGCCGATGTCCAGGATCCGCGCGTGACGGGGCACCAGCGCATCGGCCAGCCGTGCCTCGCCGTCGATGTCCGCGCCCTCGGCCACGCGCTGGGCGAAGGTCTCGCCGTAGCCGCGGTTGCCGTCACCGGCGAGCTCCCAGCGTGTCGGGGGGAGCGTCATCCCTCGGCCCGCTGCGCGGCACGCTCGCGGCGCCGGCGTCGGCAGTACTCCAGCCCGCACAGGCCGAGGCCGAAGCCGGCCAGGCAGGTCCAGAGCCACCAGGTGCGACCGTTGTCCTGGAGGGTGCCCCAGAACGGCAGCAGGCCCAGGAAGCCGAGCAGCCACAGGGCGGTGCCGACCTCGGTGGTGCGGACGCCGTCGACGTCGAGGGGCTCGACCTGCGCCACGATGTAGGTGCGGTTGCCGATCTCGTGCTGCGTCGGCTGTTCGTCGCCCAGGTCCACGTCGAGAACGCTACACGCGGGACACGGAAACACGGACGTAGCACGGTTCTGCCACACTGCCGTTCCGTGACCGATGACACCACCACTGCGCCCGCACCCGGCAAGGCCTCAGGCCTCGACGGATTCTTCAAGATCACCGAACGGGGATCGACCGTAGGACGAGAGGTGCGCGGCGGCGTCGTCACCTTCTTGACGATGGCCTACATCGTCGTCCTCAACCCGCTGATCCTCGGCTTCGTGCCGGACTCGACGGGCGCCTTCCTGGGAGGCGGCCCGGGGGACGGGTCCAACCTCCCCGTGATCGCCGCTGGCACCGCGCTCGTCGCGGGCCTGCTGACCATCCTCATGGGATCGGTGGCCAACTTCCCCCTCGCGCTCGCGACCGGCCTGGGCCTCAACGCGTTCGTGGCCAACGCCATCGCCACCCGCTCGACCTGGGCCGACGCGATGGGCCTGATCGTCCTCGAGGGGCTCATCATCCTCGTCCTCGTGCTGACCGGCTTCCGCAAGGCGGTCTTCCACGCGGTGCCGCAGCAGCTGAAGATCGCGATCTCAGTCGGCATCGGCCTGTTCATCGCCCTGATCGGCTTCGTCGACGCCGGCTTCGTGACCCGCATCCCCGACGCCTTCCAGACCACCGTGCCGGTCCAGCTCGGCAACGGCGGCACGCTGACGGGCTGGCCGGTCCTCGTCTTCGCGATCGGCGTGGTCCTCATCATCGCCCTGTGGGTGCGCCGCGTGCGTGGCGCGATCCTGATCTCGATTGTCGCGACCGCCGTCCTCGCCTTCGTCCTGCAGGCCGTCCTCGACCTCGGCTCGGTCGCCACCGACGGCCCGGGCAACTGGTCGCTCAACGTCCCGGAGCTCAACGGGTTCGTCGACGTGCCCGACTTCGGCACCCTCGGCGAGTTCTCGCTCTTCGGCGCCTTCTCGTCCGTCGGTGTGCTGGCCGCACTGCTCCTGGCCTTCACCCTGCTGCTCGCCGACTTCTTCGACACGATGGGCACGATGACGGCGATCGGCGCCGAGGCCGGCCTCAACGACGAGGAGGGCATCCCGCCCCACTCGCAGCGGATCCTCATCGTCGACTCGATCGGCGCGGTGGCCGGTGGCGCCGCGGGCGTCTCCTCCAACACGTCGTACATCGAGTCGGCGGCCGGCGTCGGTGAGGGCGCCCGCACCGGTCTCGCGTCGGTGGTGACCGGTCTGCTGTTCCTGCTGACCACCTTCTTCGCCCCGATCGTCGAGGCGATCCCGTCGGAGGCGGCCGTCCCCGCGCTGGTGCTGGTCGGCTTCTTGATGATGCAGCAGGTGAAGGGCATCGAGTGGGACGACCTCGAGATCGCCATCCCGGCCTTCCTGACCATCGTGCTGATGCCGTTCACCTACTCGATCAGCGTCGGCATCGGCGCCGGCTTCCTGGCGTACGTCCTCATCAAGACCGTCGTCGGCAAGGTCCGCGACGTGCACCCCCTGATGTGGATCGTGGCCGTGCTGTTCGTCGTCTACTTCGCGATCTCGCCGATCACCTCCTGGCTGACCTGACCACCACCTCGAGTCGGCGCACCTGCTGACGAAGAGCACCTCGAGTCGGCGCACCTGCCCGCCCTGTCCACAGGGT
>NZ_JAOPWY010000095.1 GCF_025965415.1 Nocardioides sp. | reverse complement strand
TGCCGACGTCCTCGATGTCAGGGGTGCGCACGCACTTCTGGATGCTGGTGGCGCGCGGCCACGGCGGCGTCTCCTGGCCCAGGAAGTAGGGCTTGAACGGCACCATGCCCGCCGGCACGAAGAGCAGGTTGGGGTCGTCGGCGAGGAGCGAGGCGGAGGGCACCACGGCGTGTCCGGCGGCCTCGAAGTGCGCGAGGAAGCGGCGGCGGATCTCGGCGGTGTCCATCAGTGCGGGTCCTTCGTCTCGTGGGTGCTGGTGGTCAGCTCCGGCACTCCATGGGGCCGGAGGCCGAGCTGCTCGCGCAACTGGGTTTCGCGCTCGGTGCGGCCCTGCTGGACCTCCTCGGCGAAGAGGCGGGCTCCGAGCTGCCAACCTCGCAGGCGGTCACGCAGGCCGTCGGCGGTGAGGCTCTCGGCGGCGCGGCGGGCGCGGGCAGCGGCGTACACCCCGGCCCCCGCCCCGGCGACGAACCAGAGTGGGCGACCCATCAGGCGACGTCCTCCCTGGAATCGAGGCTGGAACCGAAGTGCTGGTCGGCGGCGGACCGCTCGCGCGCGCGGTACTCGCGCAGCGCCTGCTTGGTCTCGGCGCGGCGGTCGCGGCCGGCGCGCCGGGTCTCCTGGCGCACCTGGAAGCGGATCCGGTTGCGGTTCTCCGCCGAGAGCGCGCGGCGCAGGCCGTGGGTCCACGACGCCGCCTTGACGACGGTCTCGCGGGCCACGATGTCGGCGAACAGGCGGCCGTCGATCTCGCGGGCGACCGGCGCGCCCGCAGCGGAGTCGGGGTCGGTCCCCATGCCGGTGATCACGAAGGTGCTCGCCTGCGGGTCCTCGAGCACCGGTCGGGGTGCGTCCGCGGCCGGGGACTCGAGCAGCGCGACGCGCTCGACGACGGCCGCCAGGCGGGACTCGGCCCGGCGGGCACGACGGTGTGCGACCAGTGCCAGGACGAGCGCCACGAGCGCCACCGCGCCTGCTGCGCCCACCCACACCTGCTCCGTCGTCACCGGGACACCCTATAGAAGGCCCGAGAGTCACGGCACGACGTAGAGGTCCTTGTAGTTGGGAGACCCCATCGAGCCGTCACCGCTCGGGTTGCCGATCCTGGCGCCGAAGACGACCAGCCGGTTGACGTAGGCGGTCGGGATGGTCGGGAAGTAGTCGGTCATGATCGTCTCGTCCAGCTCGCTCCAGGCGGCGGGCTGCTCCTCGATCGGGAGCGTGGCGAGGTCGTCCATTGCCTCGTCGACCGCGGGCTCGTCGAAGTGGGCGGTGTTGAAGACGGCGCCATCCCCCAGCAGCGGCGGGAGCAGCGCCGACCCCGCCGGCCACGCCGGGCACAGGTTCGCAGCGCGGACGTTGAGGAGCCTGTTGACCTCGTCGTCCGGGTCGAGCCAGACGCTGTAGGGCGACTCCTGGACCGGGATGGCCCTGACCGCGAAGCCGCCGGCCTCGAAGCCCGCGGTGATCTGCTGCTGGGCGGCCGTCACCTGCGGGTCGACGGCGTAGTAGATCATCGTGATTTGGTAGGGCTCGTCGCCGTAGCCGGCCTCCACGAGGAGCTTCTTCGACTTCTCCGGGTCGTAGGTGATCTGCTCACCGTCGACGTGGAACTCCTTCCGGCCCGCCATCCCGGGAGGCATGATCGAGCCCGCGGGGACGCGGGTGACGCCCGGGACCTCGCCGCTGGCGATCCAGACGTCCTCGTAGGGGTAGGCGTAGGCAAGCGCCTTGCGGACCCTGATGTCGGTGATCTTGGTGTAGTCGGGCATCAGGGTCGTCACGCACTCCGAGGGCTGCTGCACCAGGCGCTCACCGAGCTGGTCCACGGCGTCGCGGTAGCGGCCCGGCCCCAGCGCGGTCGCCACGGCCGCCTGGCCGGCCGTGCTGTCCGAGAGCATGATCTCGTCGACCTTGTCCTGGTCCTGGTTGAACTTGAAGACCCACCGGTCGGCGTACTGGTGGCGCGCCGGGTCGGAGTCGGCGGACCACGCGTCGTTCCGGACCAGCACCAGCTCCTCGGCGGGCTCCCAGCTCTCGACCTTGTAGGGACCGCTGGCCAGCGGCCGGTGACCGTAGTTGGGCGGGTCGGCGGCATCCCCCAGCGGGGCTGGGCCCATTGCCATGACGGCGCCCCAGTAGTCCATGTCGGGGAACGGCCTGTCCATCGTGATGGTGACGTCCTGGCCGTGCACGGAGATGCCGTCGTACGCGTCGCAGTCGGGGTCGTGGGCCGTGTAGGGGCCGTCGTACGACGCCGCGCCCGCGAAGTACGTCTTGGAGTACTGCGTGCCGGGGCCCGCGGGGAAGGTCTCCGAGTCGAGCGAGCGGCAGATCCCGAACGCGACCTCCTCGGGCGTGACGGGCCGGCCGTCCTCCCACGTGGCGTCCTCACGGATGGTGAAGGTCCACTCGGTGAAGTCGTCGTTGTGCCTGCCGAGGTCGGTCGCCAGGTCCGGGACCAGCACCGGCTGCCCGTCGACGTCGCGGGCGTACTGGGTGAGCGAACGGCTCACGAGCGCCTGCTGGATCGCGTTCCCTGTGACCGACCAGCCGCCGGTCGGGTCGAGCGTGTCAGGCCCCGGCGCGCCCGGCAGGTAGACCGTGATGGTGCCACCGCGGGTGGCACCGGTGATCTCGGCAGCGGGCCCCTGACGCCCGGCGTCCTTGGTCCCGGTGCCCTGCTCACCGTAGGTGCCGGTCCTGGGCGTGGCTGCGTGCGACGGCCCGCCGTCCTCGTCCGGCCCGCCGGCACAGGCAGCGAGGACGACGAAGGCAGCACCGGCGACGAACGCCAGCGGCCTGCTCCGACCCATGCTTCCCCCGTTCCTCGAGCTAGCGGCCGCGGACGATACGTCGTACGCGCTCCCAGCGTTCCTTGACCGCGGCCTCGGCGCCGAGGCTGGTCGGGGAATAGTAGGTCGTGTCGAGCAGGACGTCCGGGAGGTACTGCTGCTCGGCCACGCCGTAGGGCTCGTCGTGGGGGTAGGCGTAGCCCTTGCCGTGCCCGAGGTCCTTCGCGCCGCCGTAGTGGGCGTCGCGCAGGTGGGACGGCACCTGGCCGATCTTGCCGGCCTTCACGTCGGCGATCGCCGAGTCGATGGCCATGACCACGGCGTTGGACTTGGGCGCGACCGCGAGGTGGATGGTGGCCTGGGCGAGGTTGATCCGTGCCTCGGGCATCCCGATCAGCTGCACGGCCTGGGCCGCCGCCACGGCGCTCTGCAGGGCGGTCGGGTCCGCGAGGCCGACGTCCTCGCTGGCGTGCACCACGAGTCGTCGGGCGATGAAGCGCGGGTCCTCCCCCGCCTCGATCATCCGTGCGAGGTAGTGGAGCGCGGCGTCGGGGTCGGAGCCGCGGATCGACTTGATGAAGGCGGAGATGACGTCGTAGTGCTGGTCGCCCTGGCGGTCGTAGCGCACGGCGGCCTGGTCGACGGCGGTCTCCGCCGTGGCGAGGTCGATCGTGTCGAGGCCGTTGCTGGCGGCCGCGCCGGCAGCCGCCTCGAGATAGGTCAGCGCGCGACGCGCGTCGCCCCCGGCGAGGCGTACGAGGTGCTCGCGCGCGTCGTCGGCCAGCGCGACCTCCCCGGCGAGACCGCGCTCGTCGGTCAGGGCCTCCTCGATCACCTCGGCCACGTCGTCGTCGGTCAGCGACTGCAGGCGCAGCAGCAGGCTGCGCGAGAGCAGCGGGCTGATGACGGAGAAGAACGGGTTCTCCGTGGTGGCGGCGATGAGGGTCACCCAGCGGTTCTCCACGCCCGGGAGCAGCGCGTCCTGCTGGGCCTTGGTGAAGCGGTGCACCTCGTCGACGAAGAGCACCGTCTCCTGCCCGCCGCGGGCGAGCTCGGCGCGGGCGCCGTCGATCGCGGCCCGCACCTCCTTGACGCCGGCAGCGACGGCCGAGACCTCGACGAAGCGACGCCGGGTCTGCTGGCTCACGATCGCGGCGATGGTGGTCTTGCCGGTGCCGGGAGGCCCCCAGAGCAGGAGCGACATCGACTGGTCGCCCTCGATCAGGCGGCGCAGGGGCGACCCGGCGGCGCGCAGCTGCTGCTGGCCGACGAGCTCGTCGATCGTGCGGGGGCGCATCCGGACCGCCAGCGGCGCGGACGCGTGGGTGTTGGCCCCGAGCGACCCGGCACCCGGGGCACCTCCCGAGGACCCTCCCGAAGACATGGTTCCGGGCGCGGGTCGCCCCGCGCCCGGAATCTCGAACAAGCCATCCACGTCGGTGAGTATCCCCCGCCCGCCGAGCCGCGGGAGAACCGGCCTCAGCGGCCGGTGGTCTGCTTGGACGTGAGGTCGTACCAGGTCTTCTCGTAGCCCGGGATGGTGAGCTGCGTGTTGGTCGGCGTGGCACCGGAGACCGGGCTGCCCTGGTCGTCGACACCGAGCAGGGCCGTCGTGACCGGGGTGGCCGGGTGGGCACCGAGCTCGCCGGCGAAGTGGCAGGCGACCTTGTGGCGCGGGCCGATCTGCAGCAGCGGCGGCTCGACCTTGGCGCAGATCTCCTGGGCGAACTGGCAGCGCGTGCGGAACCGGCAGCCCGAGGGCGGGTTGATCGGGCTCGGCACGTCGCCCTCGAGGCGGATGCGCTCGCGACGCCCACCGATCGCCGCCTGCTTCACGTCGGGCACCGCCGAGAGCAGCGCCTGGGTGTAGGGGTGGTGGGGGCGGCCGTAGATGGTCTCGCGGTCACCGAGCTCCACGATCTTGCCGAGGTACATCACGGCGATCTCGGGGCAGAAGTGGCGCACGATGGCCAGGTCGTGGGCGATGAAGAGGAACGCCACGTCGAAATCGGTCTGGATGTCCTGGAGCAGGTTGACCACCTGCGCCTGGATGGAGACGTCGAGGGCCGAGACGGGCTCGTCGGCGACCAGCACCTTCGGGTTGAGGGTGAGGGCGCGGGCGATGCCGATGCGCTGGCGCTGACCGCCGGAGAACTCGTTGGGGTAGCGGTTGTAGTGCTCGGGGTTGAGACCCACGACCTCCAGCAGCTCCTGGACGCGCTTGAGCACCTGGTTCTTCGGCACGATCTTGTGCACCTCGAGGGGCGCACCGACGATCGCACCGACGGTGTGGCGCGGGTTGAGCGAGGTGTAGGGGTCCTGGAAGATCATCTGCACGTCGCGGCGCAGCGGCTTCATCTCCCGGTTGGACAGCTTGGCGAGGTCCTGGCCCTCGAACATCATCGAGCCGCCGGTCGGCTTGTAGAGCCGGGTGATGAGGCGACCGGTGGTCGACTTGCCGCAGCCCGACTCGCCGACGAGGCCGAGCGAACCGCCCTTCGGCACCACGAACGAGATGCCGTCGACGGCCTGCACGTGGCCGATGGTCCGGCGCACGACGCCCGACGACTTCACCGGGAAGTACATCTTGAGGTTGTCGACCGTCAGGACGGCGGGAGCGTCGGGGTCGAGCTCGCTCGCGGTGTGGCCCATCTCGGCCACCGACGCGAAGTCGAGGTTGTCGACGCCGACCTCGTGGGAGCCGTAGGCGTCACTGGTCTCGTTGTTGAGCTGGCGCTCGCCCGTCTCGGCGGCATTGGCACCGAGCTCGGTGGGCTGGATCTGCGCCTCGGCGTTGGGGTCCTGGGTCATCGGGTCTCCTCGACCAGGTCGGGGGCGATCTCGGGCAGTACCTCGGTCCGGTAGACCCCGACGGGGTCGGCCAGGTGGCAGCGCTTGAGATGGGCCGTGCCGGAGCTGGCCGGCAGCAGCGCGGGAAGCTCGGTGCTGCACAGGTCGCCGGGGACCTTGTCGGAGTGCACGCACCGCGGGTGGAAGGAACAGCCCGACGGCGGCCGCAGCAGGCTGGGCGGGTTGCCGGGGATCGGGATCAGGCGTGCGTCGGTGGAGGCCGTCACGTCGGGGATGCTGGACAGCAGGCCCCACGTGTAGGGCATCTCGGGCGAGACCAGGATCTGCTTGGCCGTGCCGTACTCGACGCAGCGACCGGCGTACATCACGAGCACGTCGTCCGCCATCTCGGCGATGACGCCGAGGTCGTGGGTGATGATGATGACGGCCGAGTTGAACTCGCGCTGCAGGTCCTGCAGCAGGTCGAGGATCTGCGCCTGCACGGTCACGTCGAGGGCCGTGGTCGGCTCGTCGGCGATGAGCAGCGACGGGTCGTTGATCAGGCCCATCGCGATCATGGCGCGCTGGCGCATGCCGCCGGAGAACTGGTGCGGGAAGTCGTCCACACGCCGGTCGGGCTGCGGGATGCCGACGCGGTCGAGCATCTCGATCGCCTTGCGGCGGGCGTCGCGCTTGGACGCGCTCGAGTGGTGGACGAGGTAGGCCTCCTCCAGCTGCGAGCCGATCTTGTAGAACGGGTGCAGCGCGGCGAGCGCGTCCTGGAAGATCATCGCCATCGAGTTGCCGCGCAGGGCACGCATGCGCGACTCGCTCAGGCCGACGACCTCGGTGCCCCCCACGCGGATCGAGCCGGAGATCTGGGCCGACTTCGCGTCGTGCAGGCCCATCACTGCCATGCTCGAGACGGACTTGCCCGACCCCGACTCCCCCACGATGCCAAGGGTCTTGCCCCGCTCGACGGAGTAGGTCAGGCCGCTCACCGCGGTGACGGGGCCGTCCTGGGTCGGGAAGGTGACCTTGAGGTCCTCCACCTGCAGGAAGGGACCTTCGAAGGCATCCCTCTCCGCGGCGGACGACTGGGTCATCGGAACGCTGGTCACGAAAGCCTCACCCTCGGGTCGAGGACGCTGTAGATCACGTCGACGAGCAGGTTGGACAGGATCAGTACGACGGCGCTGAACAGGGCGGTCGCCATCACGACGGGCAGGTCGCGGCCCTGCACGGCCTCGAGGCTCCACCAGCCGATGCCCTGGATCTCGAAGATCCGCTCGGTGAAGATCGTGCCGGCGAGCAGGGTGCCGAAGTCGATGCCGAAGATGGTGACGACGGGCACCAGGGCGGCGCGCAGGCCGTGCTTGTAGACGATGGTGCGCGACGGCAGGCCCTTGGCCTTGGCCGTGCGGATGTAGTCCTCACTCAGGGCCTCGACCATCGCACCGCGGGTGAAACGCGTGTACTGCGTGCAGCCGAAGATGCCGAGGGCGACCCACGCCAGGAACAGCCCGCTGAACCACTTGAACGGTCCGTCCTGGGTGATCGGGAAGTATCCGGTGTCGCTGAAGAGCGGGACCTCGAACGTGATCGTGAGGTAGAGCCACGTCAGCAGGGCGAAGAGGTAGTAGGGGATCGAGCTGATGAACAGGAAGCTCGACACCAGGGCCTTGTCGGCCACGGAGCCGCGCCGTCGGGCTGCCGCGACGCCGATGGGGACTCCGAAGAGCAGGTAGAGGAAGGCACCGCCGATGGCGATGGAGAAGGTCGCGGGGATGCGCGAGGCCAGCTCCTCCTTGACCGGCTGCTTGGTGCGGAAGCTGACACCGAGGCACGGCGCGCCGCACTCGTACTCGTTGGAGGCGATGGTGAGCGTACGACCGACGAAGACGCCCTTGAC
>NZ_JAOPWY010000086.1 GCF_025965415.1 Nocardioides sp. | reverse complement strand
CGAAGCCGCCCGCCGGGCCGCGCTGGAAGGATGGCTGCACCAGTACAACCACCACCGGCCCCACTCAGCGCTCGGTGGCCTTCCACCCATCGCCAGGTTGGACAACCTGGCTGGGCATCACACCTAGCCCTCGTGCGCGACGACGTCCTTCAGGAAGCCGCGCGCCCCGAGGAAGTCGGAGAGCGAGGACCGGTGCTCGTCGCACGCCAGCCAGCTCTTGCGGCGCTCGGGCGTGTGGATCTTGGGGTTGTTCCACTGCAGGTCCCACGCGGCGTCGGCCTGGCAGCCCTTGGCCGAGCAGATGTCGCGATCGGGCTCCATGGCTGCCTCTCGTGCGCGTCGTGACGGGCTGAAATGAAAGAGGTGCCGGACAGCCACGGGGGGAAGCTGTCCGGCACCTCAGGTGCCAAGCACAGACGGGGGATGCTGCGCTGGCGTGGGGAATCCTGCCATGCGGGTGCGTGAAAACCAAACTTCCGGCGCACGCGAAACGCACCAATTTTCCTCAGTCTTCTCGCTCGCCGGGCGTCAGTTCATGGGTGCTTGGCCCCTCCGGAAGTCTGAATCCGTCGTTTCGCTGGTCTCCAGCGTTGGCAATCACCACGGCGAAGAGAGGCAGGAAGACGGCGCCGGCGACCAGCAGCCACATCGCGACCCCCGAGCCGACGATCACTGCGGCGACGAAGCAGACGAGGCGGATGGTCATCGAGAGCGCGTAGCGTCGCTGACGCGACTTCATGTCGTCCGCGGCGCTGCTGCGCGCCGTGGTGATGCGTACGGCGTCCGGCTTGGCCATGCTCGAAAGTCTACGTCGCTAGGCTCGACAACCCACGGGCCAGTTGCGCCCGGAAGCCGCACGACGAGCAGGAGGAACCATGTCCAACCGCACCTACCGCGTCACCGAGATCGTCGGCACCTCACCCGACGGGATCGACCAGGCCGTCCGCAACGGCATCGAGCGTGCCGGGCAGACGCTGCGCCACATCGACTGGTTCGAGATCACCCAGATCCGCGGCCAGGCCAAGGACGGTGCGGTCGAGCACTTCCAGGTCGGCATGAAGGTCGGCTTCCGCCTCGAGGACGAGTGAGTTCGGCCTACCCCTCGGTAATCACTAGCGTCGGAGCGTGAGCGAGATTCCCGGATCCAGCAGCCCCCGTTCCGTCCTGGTGACCGGAGGCAACCGCGGCATCGGTCGCGCGATCGCCGAGGCCTTCCTGGCGCAGGGCGACAAGGTGGCCGTCACCACCCGCAACGGCGGCGCCCCCGAGGGCGCCCTCGACGTGCGCTGCGACATCACCGACCCGGCTGCGGTCGAGGCGGCGTTCGCCCAGGTCGAGGAGGCGCACGGTCCCGTCGAGGTGCTCGTGGCCAACGCCGGCATCACCAAGGACACCCTCCTGCTGCGGATGAGCGAGGACGACTGGTCCTCGGTGATCGACACCAACCTCACCGGCACCTTCCGGCTGACCAAGCGCGCCGCCAAGGGCATGCTGCGCCTGCGCCGCGGACGGATCATCCTGATCTCCTCGGTCGTCGGCCTCCTCGGCTCCGCCGGCCAGGTCAACTACGCCGCGTCCAAGGCCGGTCTGGTCGGCATGGCGCGCTCGCTGGCCCGCGAGCTCGGCAGCCGCTCGATCACCACCAACGTCGTGGCCCCCGGCTTCGTCGAGACCGACATGACCGACGTGCTGACCGACGAGCAGAAGACCCTGATCAAGACGCAGGTGCCGCTCGGGCGCTACGCCTCACCGGCCGAGGTCGCCGCGGCCGTCACCTGGCTCGCCTCCGACGGCGCCGCCTACGTCACCGGGGCGGTCATCCCGGTCGACGGCGGCCTCGGCATGGGGCACTGACCACCCACTCGCCACGCACACTCGCTCGGCCACCCGACCCGACCAGATGGGACACACGCACATGGGAATCCTCGACGGCAAGCGCATCCTCGTCGCCGGCGTCACGATGGACAGCTCGATCGGCTTCGCCACCGCCAAGATCGCCCAGGAGCAGGGGGCGACCGTGCTGATCTCCAACTTCGGGCGCGCCCTCGGCATCACCCGGCGCATCGCCAAGCGGCTGCCGCAGGAGCCGCCGGTCCTCGAGCTCGACGTGACCGACGAGGACCACCTCGCCGGCCTCGCCGACCAGGTCCGCGAGCACGTCGACGGGCTCGACGGCGTGGTCCACTCGATCGCCTACGGCAACCCCGAGACGCTGCTCGGCGGCAAGTTCCTCGACGGCCCCTGGGAGGACGTCGCCCAGGCGGTCCAGGTCTCGGCCTACTCGCTCAAGTCGCTCGCCGTGGCGACGCGGCCGCTCATGTCGCGCGGCGGGTCCATCGTCGGGCTGACGTTCGACGCCACCACCGCGTGGCCGGCGTACGACTGGATGGGCGTGGCCAAGGCGGCGCTGGAGAACACCTCCCGCTACGTCGCCCGCGACCTCGGCCCGGAGGGCATCCGCTGCAACCTGGTGTCGGCCGGGCCGCTGAAGACCCTCGCGGCGAAGGCGATCCCTGGCTTCGAGGACCTGGAGTCGGCGTGGAAGGACCGGGCCCCGCTGGGCTGGGACGAGACCGACCAGACCCCCACCGCCCAGGCCGTCTGCGCGCTGCTGAGCGACTTCTTCCCGGCGACGACGGGCGAGATCGTGCACGTCGACGGCGGCTTCCACGCCATGGGGCTGTAGGCGCTGCCCCACGGCAGGGTGCCTGTTCGATAGTTTCCCCGGGTGACCTCACTCGTCGAGCTGCGCATCCTCGAAGGCCCCAACCTCTACTTCCCGCGCGCCGCGGTGAAGCTGACGCTCGACGTCTCCTCCATCTCGGAGGCCAGTGACGAGGCCGTGCTGCGCTTCGCGCGCCGCATCGGCCTGCGTACGACGCGCCCGGGGGCGCCCGGCTCGGGCTTCCGGCAGCGCTTCGCCCTGCGCGCGGTCGAGCGGCTCGTGCGCGCCATCGCCAACGAGGCCGGCACCCGCCGGCTGGCGGTGCGGGTGCGCCCGACCTCCGACCCGCAGGTCCTGGTCGTCGCGTTCCCGTGGCGCAACCGCGAGCGGGCCCGCGCGCTGGGCGACGCGGTCGCGCACGCGCTCGACGCGCTTCCCACGCCGGACGTCGAGTCGGCCGTCAGCGCGGCGGCGGCCGAGGTCGCCGCCGCGCCCAGGGGCACCCGGCCGACGACGATCACGCCGAAGATCCCCGTGGTCGCGGTGACCGGCACCAACGGCAAGACCACGACCAGTCGGATGATCGCCCACATCGCCCGCACGAGCGGCCTGGTGGTCGGCTGGTCCAACACCGACGGCGTCTACCGCGACGGCGTGCTGGTCGAGGCGGGGGACTACTCCGGACCGTCAGGTGCGGCCCGCGCGCTGGGCCTCGAGGGCGTGCAGCTCGCCGTCACCGAGACCGCCCGCGGCGGCATCCTGCTCAAGGGCATCGGGATCTCCCGCAACGACGTCTCCGTGGTGACCAACGTGACGGCCGACCACCTCGGCCTGCAGGGCATCGACACCGTCGACCAGCTCGCCGAGGTGAAGTCGGTGGTGCCGCGGATCACCCGCAAGGACGGCTGGGCCGTCCTCAACGGCGACGACCCGCGCGTGCTGGCCATGCAGTCGGTCATCTCCGCCCAGCCGTGGGTGTTCAGCCGCGACCCCGACTCACCCGCGGTCCGCGAGGTGCTGGGCCACGGCGGCGGTCGCGCCACCACCGTCATCGACGGCTGGGTCACCGTCCTCGCTCCCGGGGTCGACCCGGACCCGCTGGTCGAGCTCGTCGACGTGCCGATGACGCTCGCCGGGCTGTCGCGCTTCAACATCGAGAACGCCCTCGCCGCGGCGTCGGCGGCGCTCGCCATCGGACTGTCCCGCGAGGCCGTGGTCGCCGGTCTGACGTCGTTCCGCCCCGACGCCGAGCACAACCCCGGCCGGATGAACTTCTTCTCCCTGCCCGGCGGGGTCTCGGTCGTCATGGACCTCGCCCACAACGAGGCCGGCCTGGAGGCGCTGCTCGAGATCATGTCCGGCGTACGACGCCCCGGTGCGCGGATCATGCTCGGGCTCGGCGCCGTCGGCGACCGCACCGACGAGCTGATCGACGCGCTGGGGGAGATCGGCGCGAAGGGCAGCGACGTGGTCGCGATCGCCCACAAGGAGTGGTACCTCCGAGGGCGCACGATGGACGAGATCGACGCGCTGCTCCGTGCCGGCGCCGCACGCGTCGGTGTCACTGACATCGAGACCCACACCACCGAGGTCGAGTGCCTCGCGGCCCTGGTCGCGCGCGCCGAGCCCGGGGACGTGGTCGGCCTGATGTGCCACGCCGAGCGCCAGGAGGCCTACGACTGGATCGCCGAGCACGGCGGCACCGCCGACACCCCCGAGACGCTGTCGGAGAAGGTCCGCGCCGCAGCCGCCTGACCACGGATCGGTCAGACGTCCCCGGGGTCGACCTGCTCCCCGGGGGCGCCGATGTCGAGGTCACCCTCGACGATCATCGCGGTCATGCCGCCCGGCGACCGGGTCTCGTGCA
Organism: Nocardioides sp.; assembly: GCF_025965415.1. Lineage (GTDB taxonomy): Bacteria > Actinomycetota > Actinomycetes > Propionibacteriales > Nocardioidaceae > Nocardioides. The sequence goes on along the minus strand of NZ_JAOPWY010000086.1, from coordinate 5,470 downwards.
CCTCACCAGGCTCCCAGACCGCGGCCTGGCCTGCCGTGAGGCGGCGTACGGTCCCCTCGGCCCCGGCCACCTCGGCCTCGCCCGAGAGCAGCACCAGCAGCTGGCGGCCCACCGCGGGGTGCCGGCCGATCGTGCCGCCCGGGGTGAGCGACACGGCGACCAGGTGGGCGTCGGCGCTGATGCCGAACGCGCCGACCGAGAAACCGTGGCTGCCGTGGGCGTCGATCGAGCGGTGGGGCAGGTCGGGGAGGTCGAGGATCCGCACTCAGGGCTCGATGGTCTGCGGCGGCGTGTAGTCGGGGTCGGCGGAGGGGGCGTCCGGATTGCCGCCGGAGCCCGCCTGCGCCACGTCGGACCAGTTCTCCAGCTCCGTCATGACCTCGGCGTGCTTGTCCACGCAGACGACCACGAGGTCGCCGGGGTTGGCACGGCTCATCGCGTGCCGCACGGCCTCGATCTCGTCGAGGCACAGCTCGACCTGCTTGCACCGGGCCCCTTCGTCCATCGCCGCGCGTACGCCCTCCAGCACCAGCTGTGCGGTAGCGCCGCGCTCGCGGCCCCGGAGCGCCACGTCCTCGCGGATGATGCACACGTCGAAGTGCTGGGCGGCTATCTGGCCGAGCTCGACCATGTCCTGGTCGCGCCGGTCGCCGGCGGTGGCGATGATGCCGATCCGCGACGGGCGGGCCAGGTCGTGCGACGACTCGAGCGAGTCGCCGACACGGTCCACGAAGTCGCCGAGCATCCTCATCCCGGGCGCGTTGTGGCAGTAGTCGACGATCACGTTCACGCCGTTGACGTCCACCTCGTTGAGGCGGCCGGGGGAGAGGTAGTAGTTGGTGGAGAAGGTGCGCAGGCCCTGACGGATGTCGTGGAGCGGCGCACCTGCGGCGAACGCCGCCGCGGCCGCGGCCAGCGAGTTCTGGACGTTCATCCGGGCGCGACCGTTGAAGGTCGCCGGGAGGAGGTGGGTCCAGGCCAGCTGCATCTCGCGTCGGCCGTGCTGGACGACCATCATCTCCCCGCGCTCGGTCGGGTTGAGCACGATGGCCTTGCCGCCACGACGGCAGTGCGCGTCGATCATGTCGCGCACCTCGCTGCCCGGCTCCTCCATCGAGAACCACACGACCTGGCCCGAGCACTTGCGGCGCATCTCGCGGACCAGCGGGTCGTCGGCGTTGAGCACGGCGTGCCCGTCGCGCGGGACGGCCTCGACGATGACGGCCTTCACGTCCGCCAGCTGCTCGACGGTGTCGATGCCGCGCAGGCCGAGGTGGTCGGGCTGCACGTTGAGGACGACGGCCACGTCGTTGCGCTCGTAGCCGAGACCCTCGCGCAGGATGCCGCCGCGGGCGACCTCGAAGACCGCGAAGTCCACGCGCGGGTTCTGCAGCACCATCCGCGCCGACCGCGGCCCGGACGCGTCGGCCCGGATCACCAGGCGCTCGTCGATCACGACGCCGTCGGTCGAGGTCATGCCGACCTTGCGCCCCATGCCCTTGAAGATGTGGCTGATCATCCGGCTCGTGGTCGTCTTGCCGTTGGTGCCGGTCACGGCCACGATCGGGATCCGCGACGGGGCGCCCGGCGGGAAGAGCATGTCGACCACGGGCTTGGCGATGAACTGCGGCTCGCCGATGGTCGGGTGGGTGTGCATCCGGAACCCGGGGGCGGCGTTGACCTCGCAGATCGCACCGCCGGCCTCGCGCACCGGCTCGGTGATGTCGGGGCAGATGAAGTCGATGCCGGCGATGTCCAGCCCGACCATGCGGGCGGCCTCCTCGGCGATCTCGACGTTCTCCGGGTGCGCCTCGAAGGTGCGGTCGATCGAGATGCCGCCGGTCGACATGTTGCCGGTGAGCGCCAGCTTGACCATCTCGCCCTCGGCGGGGACCGACGTCAGCGTGTGGCCCTGGTCGGCGAGCACCTCGATCGCGGCGTCGTCGACCTTGATCCGGGTCAGCACCTTCTCGTGGCCGACGCCGCGACGCGGGTCGGCGTTGGTCAGCTCGACGAGCTCCTCGACGGTCGCCTTGCCGTCGCCGGTCACCGAGGCGGGCACGCGCTCGGCGATCGCGACCATCCGGCCGTCGATGATCAGGCAGCGGTAGTCCTTGCCGGTCACGAAGGACTCGACGATGACGGTGCCGCGGCGCGACTGGCCCTCGGCGATCGGGAAGGCAGCGCGTACGTCGTCCTCGCCCTGCAGGTCGAGGCAGACCCCGCGGCCGTGGTTGCCGTCCAGCGGCTTGAGCACGACCGGGTAGCCGATGCGGCGCGCGGCCGCGACGGCCTGGTCCTCCGAGCGCACCGACTCCTGCTTGGGCACCGGCAGCCCGGCGGCGCCGAGCAGCTTGGTGGTGAGGTCCTTGTCGGAGGCGATGTCGACCGCGATCGACGACGTCTCGGAGGTCATCGTGGCGCGGATCCGCTTGGCGTGGACGCCCTGCCCGAGCTGGACGAGGGAGTGCTGGTTGAGCCGGATCCACGGGATGTCGCGCGAGACGGCCTCGTCGAGGATCGCCTGGGTGGACGGGCCGAACGCGGTGCGCTGCGCGCGCAGGATGAACGCGTCGAGCTCCTCGGCGAAGTCGAAGTCGGGGTCGGCCTCGACGAGGTGGTTGACCAGGCGTACGGCGAGCCGGGCCGCGGCCAGGCCGACCTGCTCGTCGACGTACCCGAAGATGATGTTGTAGTGGCCCTTCTGGCCCTTGACCGCGCGGGTCTTGCCCCGGCGGATGTCGTGGCCGACGACCTGCTGCAGCGCGAGGGCCACGTGCTCGGCGACGTGGCCCAGCCAGGTGCCCTCGTTGAGCCGCTCGACGAAGCCGCCGCGTCGTCCGCGCGAGCAGGAGTGCTCACGCAGGCCGGGGAGCGCCTCGAGCAGGTGGTCGGTGAAGCCCGGGATCGTGTTGGTCGGGTAGTCCTCCAGGACCCCGAGGTCGACGACGAGGTGGATTGCCTTGTCGTAGGACCACACGTTCGCGCCGCGGTAGACACGCGTCTCGACGATCTCGAGATCGGCGGTGGGTCGGCCGCCCGTGTGGCGGACGGTGGACTGGTCGTTCATGGCGTCGGTCACTGAACGGCTCCTCTGCTTCGTCGGGCGATGCGTCGGCGCAGCGCCTGGGGTCCGATGTCCCCGGCGGCGATGTCTCGGGCCATCTTGCGCAGATCGCGGTTGGCTGAGGCCAAATCGTCCGCCTCCGCGGCGTCCACGGGCGACCGCTCCGGGAGCAGCACCCGCGTGGTCAGGTCGAACTCCGCGCCGGCCGGCAGCACGTGCAGCAGCACCCCCGAGGCGAGGATCGGGCGGTGCTCCTTGGCCTCGTGGGCGTTGGAGACCATCTGGGTGCCGTCCATGACGGTCACCGACCCCCGGCCCGCGACGCGCATGACCTGGGTGTCACCGGTGTGGCTGATGATGGCCGCGGTGTCCTCGTCGACGCCGATCCCCAGCAGCTGCGGGCTCTGCGAGACGATCATCAGCAGCCGGCCGTAGCGATTGCGCTGGGCGAAGTGCTGGTCGATCACGCAGTTCTCGACCAGCCCGAGCCCCGCGGCGACCTGGGTCATCCGCTGCTTGGGGGTCGAGCCACCCGGCCCGAACGCCACCATGTGCGAGGACTGGATGCTGGCTCCGGCCGACGTGCCTGCGATGGTGACCCCGCGGGACCGCGCGTCGAGGATCGCCTGCCCGAACGGGGTGCCGGCGATCACCGTGGACAGCTTGAGCTGGTTGCCACCGGTCATGAAGATGCCCGTGGCGCGGTCGAGCTCCGCGACGAGCTCAGGGTCGGAGGACTCCGCGCGGCTCTCCGGGCGTACGCCGTAGACCTCCGCGGCGCCCAGCCGGGTGAACAGGGCGGCGTAGACGTCGGTGATCTCCTCACCCAGCGACGAGGCGGTCGGGATCACCGCGATCCGCGCCTCGGACCCGCCGGCGCGCGCGACGAACTCCTTGAGGACCGTCCGCCTGCCGAGCTTGTCCTCGGCCCCCCCGATGACGAGCAGGTCACCGACGTGACTCTTGGGTCCCAATGGCATGACAGGAAGACTAAGGGGTGAATAGAGTGCGTCGGTGGGCCCACCTTCTCCCGATTCGTCCGCGCCGACGCGCCGTGTGCTCGTGGTGATGCGGCACGGCAAGGCCGAGGCCTTCGGCCGGGAGGACCACCAGCGTCGGCTGACCGAGAAGGGTCGCCGTGAGTCGACCGCCGCCGGCAAGTGGCTGGCCGCTCAGGGGATCGTGCCGAACGAGGCCTACGTCTCTTCCGCGACCCGCACCCGGCAGACCTGGGAGGCCCTCGTGGCCGGCTCCGGCACCCCCGCCGAGGCCCGGGTCGAGGACGCCGTCTACTCCGCCGACGCGGACAGTGCGCTGGACGTGCTCCGCGGTGCCCCCGCCGACGCCGAGGTGGTGCTGTACGTCGGCCACAACCCCACCGCCGCCTCCCTGGCCCACCTGCTCGACGACGGCGACCCCGACCCGGAGTCCTTCCGCGCCATGAGCGCCGGCTTCCCGACCGCGGCGATCGCGGTCCTGGAGATCTCTGTCCCGTGGGCCGAGCTGGACGTCGCCACCGGCCACCTGGCCGCGTTCCACGTCGATCAGGGCGCAGGTTGACCTACTCCTACGGGGAGGTCGGGGCGACGCGCTCGGTCGAATCGATGCCGCGCGACGCGCACTGGGTGGTGGAGCGTCGACTGGTCGGTGGGCCGTCGGCGTTCGATCCCGCCGCCGACTTCGTGCTCGGGTTCGGGATGCAGCGGGCAGGCGGCTTCCGGGTGACCGCGTCATCTCCCACGGCGGTCGTGGGCACCTCGCTGACGCTGCGCCGGTGGTTCGGCCCTGTCCGGATCACGGCGCGCACCCAGGTCGTCTACGTGGTCGACGAGCCTGCTCGGCGCGGCTTCGCCTACGGGACGCTTCCCGGCCACCCGGAGAGCGGCGAGGAGTTGTTCCTCGTCGAGCGGACGGGCGAGGAGACCTGGGCCGAGATCCGCGCCTTCTCCCGCCCGGGTCGCTGGTTCACCCGGCTCGGCGGCCCCGTCGTACGACTGCTGCAGACGCGGTCGTCCCGTGCCTACCTGGACGGGGTGGCTCGGGTCAGTGGGGGAGCGACCCTCCGGCGGCCTTCGACATGCGAATGTCGCTGGCGGGGCTGAAGTTCCGATCACCGGTCCCTCGAGCCACATTCGCATGTCCAACGCCCCCCAGGCCACACCAGACCGGACCTACAGGCTCGGCTCGGGGGTCGTGATGCCCGCCTCGGCGTCGGCGGCGACGATCTCCTCGCGGCTGATGCCCAGCAGGTAGAGCACGGCGTCCATGTAGGGGACGTTGACGGCGGCGTGGGCGGCCTCCTGGACCACGGGCTTGGCGTTGAACGCGATGCCCAACCCGGAGGCGTTGAGCATGTCGAGGTCGTTGGCGCCGTCGCCGATGGCGATGGTGGAGCTGACCGAG
>NZ_JAOPWY010000043.1 GCF_025965415.1 Nocardioides sp. | reverse complement strand
TGGTCGCCGGGTGCGCGTGCGGGCCGTCGGCACGACGCCCGTGGGCCTCCTCGACGTGCCGGACGACATCGAGGTCGCCGGCTGGTGGCGGGGCGGTGCGCGGCTGGGCGACCCGTTCGGCTCCATCCTCGTGGCCGCCCACGTCGACTCCCGGACCCAGGGTCTCGGTCCCTTCGCCGAGCTCCTCACCGCCGGGGCCGGTGCGCACATCCGCATGGAGTCGGCCGGCCTGCACCAGGAGTTCGTCATCCGTTCGCGGCGGCTCGTGCCCCAGGGCAGCCTGGACGACGACTCGTGGATCTTCGACGCCACCGGCGCCGCGCGACTCACCCTCGTGACGTGCGCGCCGCCGTACGACTCCGCCCGGGGCGGCTACCAGAACCTGGCCGTCGTGACGGCGGTGCCCCTCGGCCCGCCCGAGGCCGCATGACCCCGAAGAAGCAGTACCAGAAGCGGTTGCCGACGATCATCCCGCCGGCTCCCCGGCGTGCTCCCGAGCAGGAGTCCCGCCCGGCCGAGCCGGCGCCGCCCGCGACGTCCGCGTCCACACCCCCGGTTCCTCCCGCTCCCGCACCCCTGCGACCGGCGGCGGACGAGCCCGGCCACCGGTCGGTGCGCGCCGTCGCCGTCTTGGGAGTGGCGCTCGCCGTGCTCGTCGGCGCGCTGGGCGCCGCCGTCGTCGTCTGGCGCACGGGCGACGACCCGCCGGGCAACCCCACTGCCTCCACTCCGCTGCGGGGCTTCCCGGCCCCGGGTGCGTCGCGCACCCTCACCGAGGTGCGTCCGGACGGTGTCCTCGAGGTCACGCAGTGGATCCACACCGCCGAGCCGATCGGTGACCTCGACCTGTTCCTGCCGGACATGCCCCAGTCGGACTCGGTCGCGGTGTCGGACGTCGAGGTGGTCGCCGACGACCGACCCGGGTCGGGTCCCGCGGTGATCAACTTCAGCCGCGCGTCCTACTTCTTCGCCTCCGCCACCCACATCCTCGTGCGCTACCGGATGTCAGGGGCGGTCGAGCTGAGCACCTCGGCACCCGGGCGCGGCCTGGCGCTCACGACGGCGCTGGAGGTCTCCGCTCCCCGGGAGCGCGACACCCGGGTCGTGGAGTCCCGGGCGGTCCTCTCCCTCGCGTGCGTGGCCGGCGTCAAGGACACGGTCACTCCGTGCGGCGTGCCGGTCACCGACCGGCAGTGGCGGGTGGAGCTCACGGGTGACGAGGTCGGCTTCCGGGTGCTGGCCTCGGTCACCGTGTCCTGATCACCCGCCCTCGTCGAGCCCATGCTCGATGGCCCACCGGGTCAGCTGCACGCGGTTGTTCATCTGCAGCTTGCGCAGCGTGTTCTGCACGTGGTTCTGCACCGTGCGGTGCGACAGCACCAGGCGGGCGGCGATCTGCTTGTAGCTCATCCCGGTGGCGACCATCTTCAAGATCTCGGTCTCGCGCTCGGTCAGCTGGTCACGCGGGTCGTCGTCGGTCGACCCGTCGGCCATCCGCCGGAACTCGCCGAGGACCAGCCCGGCCAGGCCGGGGGTGAAGACGGCCTCGCCCTCCGCCGTACGCTCCACGGCGTTGATGAGCTCCGCGCTGGAGGCGGACTTCACGAGGTAGCCGGTGGCACCGGCCTTGATCGCCTCGAGCACGTCACCCTGCTCGCCGCTCGCCGAGAGGATGAGCACGCGAGACGTCGGATCATGCTCGCGCATCATGCTCGTCACCTGGACGCCGGTGCTGTCGGGCAGCTGCAGGTCGAGCACGACGACCTGCGGGGCCGAGGCGGGGAACCGTGCCATCGCCTCGCGACCGTTGGACGCGACCGCCACCACCTCGTGGCCGGCAGCCTGCAGGTCACGCTCGACCGCATCACGCCACATCGGGTGGTCGTCGACCACCATCACCCTCACCATGGTGCCCCCCGGCTCGTCGATTGGGGGAATGGTAGACCCGCCTAGGCCACGGGAGGGACGAATCGGCCACGCCGGTGCACCAGCGGGTCGCCGTCGTCGCCCACGGTGACGTCCACCAGGACGCACGTGACGAGGCGCGACCAGCCCACCTCCACGTCGGACTCGACCTCGAGCGTGGCCCACGTGGAGGCGTGCGCGAGCCGGGGACCGTGGTCGGTCCCGACCCACTCGGCGAGGCGCCACGGCCCGCCCGGCGCCGGGGCCGTGCCGGCGAAGACCTCCGCCAGGTCGCGGTCGGCCCAGGCCAGCAGCTGCAGCACTCCGCGGCCGGTGTCGAGCAGCACGTCGGTGAGGTCGGCGTCCGGGTCGAGGAGCGCCAGCACCCGGCCGGGCTCGCCGCCGGCCACCAGCCACGAGGACACGGTCAGCCCGGCCCGGTCGTCTCCGGAGCCGGCCGTCCACAGCGAGACCGTGGCGCCCGTCCGGCCGCGCAGGCGTCGTACGGGATCGCGATCACCCTCGGGCTCGAGGAACGGATGGGTCGTGTGGATGGTCACCCGGTCACGCTAGCGGGACCGCGAGCTCCCACTCGGTGCCCCACGACCCGCTGTCCATCGCGACCGTCCCGCCCAGGCCCTCGATGCGGCCCCGGATGGAGGACACGACGCCCAGTCGCCCCTCGGCCTCGGCCTGCTCCAGTCGGCCCGGGGCGATGCCGGGGCCGTCGTCGCGCACCGAGATGGTGATCACGTCGGGCGCAGCCTGCGCCAGCACCCACGCCGAGGCGTCGGGGCCGACATGGGTGAGGACGTTGTCGAGGCAGGCTCGCACCGCGGCGACGGTCTCGGTCGCGACGTGGGCGTCGACGAGCACCGCACCGCCCGGGGTGGCGACCTCCACGCGCACGGGGTGGGCAGTGGCCATCTCCTCCAGGGCGCCCGCCAGGTCCACCTGCGTTCCGGGAGCCGTGGGCACGGTGTCCTGCTGCCGGATCAGCGACCGCAGGCTGCGCTCCTGCTCCCCCGCGAGGCGGCCCAGCTCGGCCCACTCGCCCCCGGCGGCCGCCCCGCGGCGCTGGGTCATCGTGAGCACCTGGAGCACGCCGTCGTGGACGGCCCGGGCCAGCCGGGTGCGCTCCTCGGCGGCCGCGGCCGCGTGCTCGGCGGCGTCGCGCTCCCGGGCCATCCGCTGCAGGGACTCACACATGTAGCCGACGATCGGGCCACCGATGAGGACCAGGAACACGTTGCCGTAGTTGCCCTGGTCGACCACCGAGCGCGGCAGCAGGTCGGCCGCGGACAGGAGGACCGCCGCGGCCAGGCCCCCCTTCCAGTGCCAGTGGATCGCCCAGGCGAGCAGGGCGCCCATCACCCAGAACCCGGGGATGGTGGCCAGGTAGTCGGGGCCCTTGACCCACGGGGTGGCGGCGAGGGCGCCGAGGGCGATCGCGAGGTCGGCCACCAGCAGGACCGCCGCGCGTCGTCGCCGGTCCTGGTAGAGCCAGATCGCCGCCGCGGTCCAGGCGGCGAGCGCGAGGACGATGACCAGTCCGATGCTCGGGTGCTCGAAGTTGTCGCGCCGGTAGGCGTTGAGACCGACCATGTTGATCGTCACCACGACCCGCACGAGGGCCAGCGCGGAGTAGAGCCGGTCCTCGACGGCGAGCGCCGAGTCCGCGCGGGCGGCGGGGGCAGGGGGCCGCTGGGGGAGCGCGCTCAGGACGCCTTCTGCCCCGGTCCGTCGCCGGCGGCCTCCTGCGCGGCCTGCTCGGCGGCGGCCTGCTTGGCCTTCTCCTTGTCGAGCTCCTTGGCCTTGCTGGCGTAGAGGTCGACGTACTCCTGACCGGAGAGGCGCATGATCTCGTACATGATCTCGTCGGTGATCGACCGCAGGATGTAGCGGTCGTTCTCCATGCCGGCGTAGCGCGAGAAGTCCAGGGGCTTGCCGAAGCGCACCACCGGACGGGTCCAGGAGCCGTAGACCTTGCCGGCAGGCGCCACCACGTCGGTGCCGACGACGGCACACGGGATGACCGGCGCACCGGTCTCCAGGGCCAGCCGGGCCACGCCGGTCTTGCCGCGGTAGAGCTTGCCGTCGTGCGACCGGGTGCCCTCGGGGTAGATCCCGAACAGGTCGCCCTCGGCGAGGATCTTCATGGCCGACTTCATCGCGCCCTCGGCGGCGTTGGCCCCGGAGCGGTCGATCGGCACCTGGCCGGCGCCGGAGAAGAACTTCTTCTGGAACCAGCCCTTGATGCCGGGGCTCGTGAAGTACTCCGCCTTGGCGACGAAGGTGACGCGACGGTTGAGCGTGAGCGGCATGAAGAGCCAGTCGGCGTACGACAGGTGGTTGCTCGCGAGGATCGCGGGCCCCTCCTCCGGCACGTGGTCCACGCCGAATGCCTTGGGCCGGAAGACGAGTCGCAGCACCGGCCCGAGGGCGATCCACTTCAGGAACCAATACAGCACGCGCCGACCCTATCCCTGCTGACGCTGGGTGACCCGCTCGATGAACTCGGCCGACTCCGCGAAGATCCGCGGGGCGTCGTTGTCGAGGGTCGCGACGTGGAAGCTGTCGTCGAGCACGCGCTCCTCGAAGTCCTTCGACGACAGGCCGGCGTTGAGGGCCCGCGCGCTGGAGATGTCGACCACGTGGTCCTCGGCGGAGCGGAAGAACAGCACCGGGATGGTGATCCGGGGCAGGTCCTTGCGCAGCTCGGCATAGCCGGTGAACATCGACGCCGCCGCCCTGAGCGGGGTCATCGGGTAGCCGTGCTCGTCGGCCCCGGGCCTCTTGATGTCATTGGCGATGCCGGGCATCGCCGGCACCACGTGCTTGAGCAGCGGCAGCAGCTTGACGTCCTTGCGCAGCGTGTCGACGGCGGGGTTGACGACGCAGACGCCGGCGAGCGCGTCGCCCTTGTCGGCGGCCAGGCGCAGGCAGAGCGCGCCGCCCATCGACAGCCCGACCGCGACGACCTCGTCGTTCTCGGCGGCGAGCTTGTCGTAGGCCCCCTCGACCGTAGCCACCCAGTCGGCCCAGGTGGACCGGTTGAGGTCCTGCCAGCGCGTGCCGTGACCCGGCAGCAACGGCATCTCGACGGCGTACCCCCGAGCGGCGAGGTCCTCGGCCCACGGGCGCATGGACGCGGGGTTGCCGGTGAAGCCGTGCTGGACGAGCACGCCGATGCGGCGACCACCGGTGAGCTCGGGCCTCGCGGGCGTGGACATCGGGGCGACCAGCGCGGGGTCGAGTGGCGCCGGGGGCGCCCCGCGGAACGGGATCTTCACAGCGCACAGTCTGCACCAGATCGGGCACTGGTCGAGAGGTGATCACAGCGCGCCCCGGAACCATGTGCCCGGTACCGTGAGCGTGTGACGACTCCTGGCGACGAGGGCCGCACCGAGCTGGCCTGGCGCGAGATCGTGGAGCACTACGGCGAGCGGCCGGTGCTGCACGACGACGAGGCTGCCGAGACCCGCGAGCCCGCGACGGCGCCCGACGGGATCGAGGACGTCGAGGAGCTGGACGACGCCGAGGATCGCGAGGACGAGATCCCGGCGGTGGAGAGGTTCCACCCGCCCGCCGCCCCGCCCTTCCCGGTCCCCCGGACCTGGCAGCGCGGCGTGGCCTGGTCGGGGATCCTCGTCGCTCCCGCCCTCGCCCTGGTGATCGGGCTGTTCTCGTTCTACGTGCACCCGCTCGTCGGCTGGGGTCTGGTCATCTGGTTCGTCGGCGGCTTCCTCTACCTCGTGCGCGAGATGCCACGGGCGCCCCGCGACCCCTGGGACGACGGCTCGCGCATCTGAGGCATGCCGGGGCATAGGGTCCCTGCCGTGGGGGCGAGCGAGACGATCGAGGTCACGGGACACCTGATGGACCGCGGCATCCTGTCGCGTGTCCTCGACGACATCCGCCACTACGGCGGCGACTACGTCATCGACGCCTTCGACGTCGGCCACGAGGCCCACGACCCCAGCAGCGCCACCATCACGGTGAAGGCCGCGACCGATGCGGCCCTCCAGCGGCTGCTGATGCGGCTCCAGACGCGCGGCGTCAACCAGCGCGATCCCGGCGACGCCGTCCTCGGCACCGCCGAGCTGCCCGGCGTGCTGCCCGACGGCTTCTACTCCACCACCAACCTGGAGACCCGGGTCCGCATCGACGGCGCCTGGCACGACGTGGAGAACCCCGAGATGGACTGCGGCCTGGTCGTCACCGGCTCCGCCGACGGCGGCACGCGGGTGCGCACCGTGCCGATGTCGGACGTCGAGGTCGGCATGCGGATCGTCGTCGGCGCCTCCGGGATCGAGGTCTCCGTCCCGCGCCCGGACGCCGTGGGCGATGCGTTCGGCCCGGCGGACGGCCCCGCGCCGTCGTACGACAAGCCGCAGGCGGTGCTCGTGCGCCAGGTGGCCGACGGCATGCGCCGGGCGCGGGCGGACGGCAAGCGGCTGCTCTGGGTGGCCGGGCCGGGCGTGGTCCACACCGGAGCGGTCCCCGCGTTGGTCGCGCTGGTCCGGGCGGGTTTCGTCGACACGCTCTTCGCCGGGAACGCCTTGGCCACCCACGACATCGAGGCCTCGCTCTACGGCACCAGCCTGGGCGTCGACCTGAGCGTGGTCCCTGGGGTCGAGCACGGGCACGAGCACCACGTGCGCGCCATCAACACGGTGCGCAAGGCGGGCTCGATCGCCGCGGCGGTCGCCGACGGGGTCCTGACCAGCGGGATCATGCACGCCCTCGTCACGCACCGGAAGCGCTACGTGCTCGTCGGCTCGGTCCGCGACGACGGCCCGCTCCCCGACGTCCACACCGACGTGGTGGAGGGGCAGCGCGCGATGCGCGCCGAGATCGAGGGCGTCGGCTACTGCCTGATGATGGCCACCCAGCTGCACTCGGTCGCCACCGGCAACATCCTGCCGGCGACCGTGCCCCTCGTGTGCGTGGACATCAACCCCAGCGTGGTCACCAAGGTCGTCGACCGCGGCTCCCACCAGGGCCGCGGGATCGTCACCGACGTCGGGCTGTTCCTCGAGCAGCTCGCCCTCGAGCTGGTGCCGGACCACCGGCGCGGCTGACCCCGTTGTCGGCCGAGGGCGCACGAGGTCCGGCCACCGGACCTACAGCTGGACCAGCAGCGCCGCGCCGATCATCCCCGCCGCGGGTCCCAGCTGAGCGGCGACCATGTCGGGGACGACCCGGTGGGCGGCGCCCACGAGGGTGCGCTGCATCGCGGTCCGGGCCGGGTCCAGGAGCCGGTCGCCGGCGGCCGAGACCCCGCCACCGATGACCACCACCTCCGGGTCGAGGGCCGCGACGAGGTTGGCCGTCCCCACGCCGAGCCAGTCCCCCACCGAGGCGAAGGCGCGGCGGGCGACGAGGTCGCCCTGCTCGGCGGCGGACGTGACCATGGGTCCGGTGATCCGGTCGGGGTTGCCGCCGCTCATCTCCTCCAGGACCGAGGGCTGCTCGACCATCAGTGCCCGGGAGTTGCGGACCAGGGCGTTGCCGGAGGAGTACTGCTCCCAGCACCCCCTGCGGCCGCACTCGCAGGCCTGCCCGTCCGGGACGACCTGCATGTGGCCGAACTCCCCCGCCATACCGTTGGCGCCTCGCAGGACGTGACCGTCGATGAGGACGGCCCCACCGATCCCCGTGCCCATGGTGATCATCAGCGCCGACCTCGCCCCCCTGGCTGCCCCGTGGTGCGCCTCGGCACGGGCGGCGCAGTTGGCGTCGTTGTCGAGCAGCACCTGGCACCCGAGCCGGTCCTGCAGGAGGTCGCGCAGCGGCTCTCCCTGCCACGGCAGGTGGGGCGCGAACATCACCCGCTCGCCGCGGACGTCGACGAACCCCGCAGCGGCGACGCCGACGCCGGCCAGGCGCCGGCCGTCCGCGGACTCGAGGATCGCCTCCACCAGCGCGTCCTCTACCTGGCTGGTCACCACCCGCCGGCCCGGCGTCGTACGGCGTGCGGTGCTCGAGACCCGTCCGGCGCGGTCGACGACCCCGGCGAGCACCTTGGTGCCGCCGATGTCGACGCCGACGACGACCCCGCCGGTCCCGGCGCTCACCGGTGGCTCACTCGTCCTCGGGCCAGTCGTCGCCCAGATCGATGTGCTCGACGCCGGCGCGGCCCTCACCCTCGGTGCGCGGGTCGGCGGTGGTCATGATCGCCGCGGCCGCCTGCGCCAGCGAGGTCATGGCCGTCGTGAGGTGGGCCTTGACCTCCGGACTCAGCTGGCGGACGGCATGGACCGTGCGGCACACGGGGCACACCGTGCACTCCGCAGAGCCCGTCGCGAGGTGCTCGTTGAGGTCGTGGGCCGAGGTCGCGGCGTGGGCCGCGAAGCCGGACAACCCGTCGCTCGCCTCGCCGGCGTGCTCACGGGCCCACCCCGACAGGGCACCGAGCAGCCTGGCCGCCTCGTCGCCCAGGGAGCCGACGTCGCGGGCGTCACCGGAGTCGCTCACGTGGCCCCCTCTGCGGCGGTGTCGGTCGTGGGATCGGTGAACCTGACCTGCAGCTCACCGGCGTGCACGCGGGCTCCCGCCACACGGTGCCGCGCCACACCGGATGGCAACGTCACGAGGCGACGATACGACGCGACCGACACCACCAGCTCGTCACCCTTGCGCGACAGGCGTACGTCGTCCTGGTCGGCCAGGGGCAGGGGCATCGACAGCACCAGGCCGCTCCCCAGCGAGCGGACGCTCATCGGTGCCCGGGCCGCACCGCCGGCGAGCGGGTCCGTGTCGCCGTAGACGTCGCGTGCGAGGTCGAGCAGCTCGGCGCGCCCGACCGGCTCGGAGGGGCGGTAGACCGAGGTCCGCAGGTCGAGGCCCGCGAAGGAGTCGGCGGCGTCGGCCATGACCCGTCCCTGCGCCTCCACCCACGTCGTACGCCAGGGGTCGGCCCCGCCGTCGGGGAAGACCCGGTTGACGATGGCGGCGTCCACGGTGTAGCCGAACAACGTCAGAAACGTGTAGGCGCGTCGCGCCTCGGCGAGCACCACCGACTCGGGGGTGAGCACGAGGCGGACCGAGGTCTCGGGCCCGGTCAGCACGGACCGTACGTCGTCGAGCTCGGCGTGCAGCCGCTCGATCGCGTCGAACACCGAGTCGCCCGGCATCGGCACGCCGGCCGCGCGGGTGAGCACTGGCTTGAGGGCCTTGACCACGCGGCGCTCGACGGGCAGGACCCGGTCCATGTACCAGCCCAGGGCCTCGGGCAGCGCGAGCAGGCGGAGCGTCTCGGCGGTCGGCGCGCAGTCCACGACGAGCACGTCCCACTCCCCCGACCGCGCCCGGGCGCGCACCTCCAGGAGGGCCAGCACCTCCTCGGCGCCCGGGATCACCGTGAGCTCCTCGGCGGTGACCGGGTCCACCCCGGCCACGTCGAGCACGCTCAGCAGGTAGCCCTGGATGTCGGCCCACGAGCTCTCGAAGCGCTCCTGGGCGTCCACGTGCTGGAGCCAGAGATCGGGCGCGACCTCACTCGGCTCGCTGGTGGCCGGGACGTCGAGGGCGTCGGCGAGCGAGTGGGCGGAGTCGGTGGACAGCACCAGGGTGCGGTGCCCGGCCGCGGCGCTCGCGGAGGCCGTGGCCGCGGCGAGGGTGGACTTGCCGACACCGCCCTTGCCGGTGAAGAGGAGGATCCGCATCCCGGACCCGGACGTCAGAGCGACTCGACGCGCTTCTTGAGGCCCTTCAGCGCGGTGTCGATGAGAATCTTCTCGCCCTTGCGCTTGAGCATGCCGATCAGCGGGATGCTCACGTCGAGGGCCAGCCGGTAGGTGACCTCGGTGGTGCCGTCGCCCCGGTCGGACAGCGTGTAGGCGCCGTCGAGCATGCGGAGCATGTTGCCCTCGACGAGCGTCCAGGTGACCTCGCGGTCGCCGTCCCAGTCGTAGGCCAGGGTGTACTCGTCCTTGATCGGCGAGACGTCGAGGGCGAAGTAGACCTGCTCCGCGCGCCCGCCGGTCCCGGCCTCGGTGACTTCCGCCTTCTGCACGCCCTTGGCCCACTCGGGGTAGGACTCGAAGTCGGCGATGACGGCCATGACATCGGCCGGCGGGGCGTCGATCGCGATCGACGAGGAGGTCTGTTCGGCCATGGACCGGAGCCTAGCCGACGGACCCGGGCGTGTTCGGCGCCCGGACCCGGGCGATAACCTGCGCTTCGCAGTGACCACGAGCAGGAGGTTCCATCGTGCGTGAGTTCTCCACGCCGCTCTCGATCGCCATCCCCACCGTCGGGAACCTCACGGACGACGTCGTCGACAACGCTCGTGAGCACGGTTCGACCGCCGTCTTCAGCCGCGCCACGGCGCAGGGCTGGGAGGACGTCACGGCGGCGGAGTTCCACGACGAGGTGCGCGCGGTCGCGAAGGGCCTCGTCGCCGCCGGCGTCGAGGCCGGTGACCGGGTCGCGCTCCTGTCCAAGACCCGTTACGAGTGGACCCTGTTCGACTACGCGATCTGGTTCGCCGGCGCCGTGTCGGTGCCGATCTACGAGACCTCGTCGGCCGAGCAGATCGGCTGGATCCTCCAGGACTCGGGCGTCCGCGCGGTCGTGGCGGAGGGACCGGACCACCTCGCCCGCGTGCGGGAGGCCCGCCAGTCGGGCGACCTGGTCGAGCTGCGGCACGTGTGGTCCATCCAGGACAACGCCGTCGACGTGCTCGGCCGCCTCGGCTCCGACATCTCCGACGAGGTCCTGGAGGAGCGACGCACGGCCGCGACCCCGCTCGACCTGGCCACGCTGATCTACACCAGTGGCACCACCGGCAAGCCCAAGGGCTGCATGCTCACCCACGGCAACTTCATGTTCGAGCTCGGCGTCGCGGTCGACGAGCTCTCGGACCTGTTCGACACCGAGGGAGCCTCGACGCTCCTCTTCCTCCCGCTGGCCCACGTCTTCGCTCGGATCATCCAGGTCGGAGCCGTCAAGAGCCGGACCCGGATGGGCCACAGTGCCGACATCAAGAACCTTGTCGCCGACCTCGGCGAGTTCCGGCCGACCTTCATCCTCGCCGTCCCCCGCGTCTTCGAGAAGGTCTTCAACTCCGCCTCGCAGCGGGCGACGGCCGACGGCCGCGGCGCGATCTTCGACCGCGCGGCCGACGTGGCCATCGCCTGGTCGCGGGCGCTGGACGGCAAGCGGGTGCCGCTCCGGTTGCGGGCCCAGCACGCGCTCTTCGACAGGCTCGTCTACGGCAAGCTGCGGCAGGCGCTGGGCGGGTCGTGCGCCCACGCCGTCTCCGGCGGCGCGCCCCTGGGGGACCGCCTGGGCCACTTCTACCGCGGCATCGGCCTGACGGTGCTCGAGGGTTACGGCCTCACCGAGACCACGGCGGCGCTCACGGTCAACCTCCCCGACGCGCAGAAGATCGGCACCGTGGGTCGCCCCCTCCCCGGCACCAGCGTCCGGGTCGGTGACGACGGCGAGCTGCTGTTCAAGGGCGGCCAGGTCTTCGCCGGATACTGGGGCAACGAGACGGCCACCAGCGAGACCATCGGTCGCGACGGCTGGTTCCACACCGGCGACGTCGGAGAGGTCGACGACGAGGGCTTCGTGCGCATCACGGGTCGCAAGAAGGAGATCCTGGTCACGGCCGGCGGCAAGAACGTCGCCCCCGCCGTGCTCGAGGACCGCCTCCGCGCCCACGCGCTGGTCGACCAGTGCCTGGTGGTCGGCGACGGGCAGCCGTTCATCGGCGCCCTCGTGACCATCGATCGCGACACCCTCCCGGCCTGGGCCGAGCAGCACGGCAAGTCCACCGACGTGGCCGACCTCGTGGACGACCCGGACCTCGTCGCCGCCGTCCAGGACGCCGTCGACGACGCCAACAAGGCGGTCTCCAAGGCCGAGTCGATCCGCAAGTTCACGATCCTCCCCGGTGAGTGGACCGAGGAGGGCGGCCAGCTCACACCGAGCCTGAAGCTCAAGCGCAACGTGGTCGTCCGCGAGAACCGCGAGGAGATCGAGGCGCTCTATCTCGGATGACGCGTGTCGCTGCCCGTGAGCGCACATGACTAGGTCGGACTAGTCCTTTCGGGTCATGCCAGGACCATGATCGGGTGGTTTGCACGGTTTAGCCCACGGCGAAATCACCACCGCACTAAATTCTTGCCGCCGCGAGGAATCGGGTCCTCCGGCCCACCGGCGAGAGGGGTGCACGTCATGCGTCGACGCACGAGCCAGGAGCGAGGTGCCACCGTGCTGGCGCTCGCCCCGCACCACGCCCACCTGCCCGTCGCCGTGGCCTTCCGTGCCGCGCGTGCCCGCCGGCGGCTCCGGGGCGGCCACGCCCCCGCCGGCGCTCCGTGTCCGCCCAGCATCGCCGGCGATCGGAACTGAACCCGCTCCCCTGCCCACGACCTCGCCCCGTCCACCCTCGTGTGAAGGAAACACTCCATGGCTCGCCGCTCCGTGCTGCTCATCGTGGCCGTACTCATCGCCGCCCTCGGCACCGCAATGATCGTGCTCTACGTGAAGGGCATCGACGATCGCGCGACCGAAGGCCAGGAACTGGTCGAGGTGCTGACCGCCACTGCCGTCATCGACGCCGGTGAGACCGTCAGTGCCGCCCAGGAGGCCGGCAAGTTCGAGACCAAGAAGGTCCGCAAGGACGACATGGTCACCGGCGCCCTCGACAACACCGACTCGATCGCCGACCTGGTCGCCCTCGGTTCGATCTACCCGGGCGAGCAGATCATCTCCGACAGGTTCGGCTCGCTCGGCTCGATCGAGAACCTGGTGATCCCCGACGACAAGATGGCGATGTCGGTGGAGCTCACCGACTTCGAGCGGGTGGCCGGCTTCGTCAACCCGGGCTCCGAGGTCGCCATCTTCCTCACCGCCGCCGCGCCGATCCGCCGGCTCCCGGACGGGAACGAGGAGACGCTGTCATCGGTCACCCGGATCGTCCTGTCCCGCGTGCCGGTGATCGGTGTGGGCACGACGTCGGTCGCCTCGCGGACCGTCACGACCGAGGAGGGCGACCAGGTCACCGAGGAGGTGCCGCGCACGATCCTCACGGTGGCCGTCACGCAGGAGGAGGCCGAGAAGCTGATCCTGGCCGACCGCACCACCGAGCTCACCTTCGCCCTGCTCGGCACCGACACCAAGTCGGTCGACAAGCCCGGCGTGAACCCGGTCGACATCCTGCCGGAGACCTTCCGGAGGGCTGCTGGATGACAGCGATCGTGGAGACGGACCGGTCTCGGCTGAGCGTCCTCCAGGCGATGCTGCACGGGTCTGTTCCGCTCGAGTCGATGGAGGCGCTGAGCGAGCACATCGCCTCGGCCGCCCAGGAGTTCGCGGTCGTGATCGGGCCGTCCATCGCGGTGGACGACGCCGCCGTGTTCGCCCAGTGGGCCCGGGTCCACAAGCCCGACCTGGGCGTCATCCTGCTCCGCGAGACGGTGGACGCGCGTGCGCTGTCGACCGCCCTGCGCAGCGGCATGCGCGAGGTCGTGGAGTCGCGGGACCTGGCCGGGCTGACCACCGCCGTCAGCCGGGCGCGGGCGGTCTCGTCCGCCATCGTCCAGACGATGGAGGACGAGACGCAGGCCGCCGCCCAGGCGGCGCTCTCCGAGGCACAGGCCACCGCCGAGGCGGCCCGCGCAGCGGCAGCCAAGCCGACGGGGCGCCTGATCACGGTGTTCTCGACGAAGGGCGGGGTCGGCAAGAGCCTGATGGCCGCCAACACGGCCGTCTCGCTGGCCGAGCGGGGCCACTCGGTCTGCATCGTCGACCTCGACGTCAACAACGGCGACATCGCGATCATGCTCCAGCTGACCCCGACGCGGACGCTCAACGACCTGGCCGCCTTCAACGGCGACATCGACGTGGAGGCCATCGAGACGCTCGTCACGCCCTACTCCAAGACGCTCGGCGTGGTGGCGGCCCCGGTGCACCTCGACTCCCCGGACCAGGCGACCAACGAGGACATCGGCAAGCTGCTCGACCTGCTGGTCCGCGTCTACGACTACGTCGTGGTGGACACCTCAGGGGTGTTCGACGACGTTGCGCTGACGGCGCTCGACCGCACCGACACCCTCGTGCTCGTCGGGACGCTCGACATCCCCGCGCTCAAGGGGCTCAAGCTCGCGGCCCAGACGCTCGACCTGCTCAACTTCCCGCGCGAGAAGTGGAAGTTCGTCCTCAACCGCGCCGACACCAAGGTCGGGCTGTCCGTCGAGGAGTACGAGGGCACGCTCGGTCTCAAGGCCGACTGCTCGCTCGTGTCGAGCCGGGAGGTGCTCACCGCCGTCAACCGCGGCGAGCCGCTCGTGCTGGCCTACGCAAGCCACCCCAACAGCAAGGCCATCAAGGCCTTCGCAACCTCCATCGCGGGCGCCGCCCGCGCCGCCGAGGCGGACTCGGACGGGGACGGCAAGTCCCGCTCCACCGCCAGCCGATTCCGACTGAGGAAGGCCTGAGATGGGTCTGACCGACAGACTGGCCGCTGCCCAGCGCGCCCGCAGCGAGGGACACGAGGTCCCGCACGAGAAGACGCCCGCTACGACGACCGCCACGGCACCCAAGGTCGTCCGCACCTCGACGCGTGACCCCTTCGAGGACGTCAAGCGGGTGGTGCACGCCCAGCTGGTCGCCTCCCTCGGGCCCAAGCTCTACGACGTCCACATGACGCAGAGCGAGCTCGAGAGCAACGTCCGGCTCGCCCTCCAGGGTGCCGTGGCAGCCACGGACGTGGTCATGTCCGGGGCCGACCGCACGCGGATCACCCAGGAGATCTCCGACGACATCCTCGGCTACGGCCCGCTGGAGCCCCTGCTGCGCGACGGCGACCTGTCCGAGGTGATGGTCAACTCGTTCGACTCGATCTACGTCGAGCGCGGCGGCAAGCTGGTCAAGACCGGCACGAGCTTCTCCGACGAGGCGCACCTGCGCCGCACGATCGACAAGATCGTCGGCAAGATCGGTCGCCGGGTCGACGAGGCGAGCCCCATGGTGGACGCCCGCCTCCCCGACGGGTCCCGCGTCAACGCCATCATCCCGCCGCTGGCCCTCGACGGGTCCAAGCTCACCATCCGCAAGTTCTCCGAGGACCCGTACACCGTCCAGGACCTGATCAACTTCGGCAGCCTCACGCCCAGCTCGGCCGGGCTGCTGGAGGCCTGCGTGAAGGGCCGCCTGAACATCCTCGTGTCCGGCGGCACCGGCGCCGGCAAGACGACCACGCTCAACGTGCTGTCGTCGTTCATCCCCGACGACGAGCGCATCGTCACCATCGAGGACGCCGCGGAGCTCCGGCTGGGTCAGGACCACGTCCTGCGGCTGGAGTCGCGCCCGCCCAACATCGAGGGCAAGGGTGCGGTGCTGATCCGCGACCTGGTCAAGAACTCCCTGCGCATGCGCCCCGACCGCATCGTCGTCGGTGAGATCCGTGACGCCGCCGCACTCGACATGCTGCAGGCGATGAACACCGGTCACGACGGCTCGATCTCGACGCTCCACGCCAACACCCCCCGCGACGCCCTGGCCCGTCTCGAGACGATGGTGCTCATGGCCGGCATGGACCTCCCCGTCCGCGCCATCCGCGAGCAGGTGTCCAGCGCGGTCGACCTCATCATCCAGCAGACCCGTCTCAAGGACGGCACGCGCCGGATCACCGCGATCACCGAGATCGTGGGCATGGAGGGCGACATCATCACGACGCAGGACGTCTTCATGTTCGACTACTCCGCCGGCGTGAACGAGCAGGGCAAGTTCCAGGGCGGGCTGGTCTCCACCGGCCTGCGTCCCCGCTTCCTCGAGCGCCTCGCCGACCACGGCGTACGCGTCGACCCCGCCGTCTTCGCCACGCCCGGTGGCGTGCGATGAGGATCGCACCCGCGATCGCCGCCGCCGCCCTGCTGCTCGGGGCGACGGGGTCGGCCACGGCCGTGTTCGCGGCCGACGAGATCTCCATCGACCACGCGCAGTCCGAGGACGGAACGGTCTCGCTGCTGCTGGGTGTGGACCAGATCCCCGGCGGTGCGGCCCCCGACCTCGACAGCGTGAGCGTCACGGTCAACGGCGACGAGGTCGACGCGTCGGCCGAGACCGTCGAGGGTGGGCAGGTCGAGCGGACCACCGTGCTCGTCCTCGACGCCAGCAACAGCATGTCCGGCGAGAAGCTCGACGCCGCGACCGCGGCGATCGACGCGTTCCTGACCGCCGCTCCCGAGGACGTCCAGATCGGTCTGGTCACCTTCGCCGGCACGGTCCAGCAGACGATCGCCCCCACGACCGACCACCGGTCCATCGTCGACGAGCTGGCCCGCGTCGAGCTCAAGGCCGGGACCAAGCTGTACGACGCCGTGGCAGCGGGTGCGGAGCTGGCCGGCGACGAGGGTGCCCGGTCGCTCCTGGTGCTCTCCGACGGCGCCGACACCGGCAGCACCACCACCATCGACGACCTGTCGACCACCACGAGCGAGGCCGGCGTCGTCGTCGACGTCGTGGCCCTGGGCCAGTCGCCGGAGCAGCAGGCGACCCTCGGCGGCCTGGCGTCCACCGCCGGCGGTCAGGTGATCGCCGCAGACCCCACGGCCCTGGGCGCGGTCTTCTCCGCACAGGCCGAGGCCCTGGCCTCCCAGGTCCTGGTCACCTTCGAGCTTCCCGAGGGGGTCTCCGGCGAGCAGACGGTGGAGGCCTCGGTCACCGCTGGTGGGTCGACCTTCACCGACTCGGCGTTCGTGGCCCTGGCCGGGACGGACTCGGTCGACCTGCCCCAGGTGCTCGAGCCGGGCAACCCGATCGTCGGACGCAACGCCTTCCTGCTGGGTGCGCTGGCGTTCGGCCTCGGCATCGCGGGCGTCATCGCCTTCGCCATCGGCGGAGGCACGAGAAAGTCCCTCAGCGAGCAGCGGCTCGACAACTACTTCGCCCAGGGCGGCGGGACCACCACCACCGGCCAGTCCGGCCGGGCCCAGGCCCAGGGAAGCCTCAAGGACGCGGCCGTCGGCCTGGCCGGGCAGATGGTCAAGGGAGACTTCGAGGACCGACTGGCCAAGCGCCTGGCCGGCGGTGGGTCCTCGCTCAAGCCGGCCGAGTGGCTGCTCCTGCACGCCGCCATCGCGATCGGCGCCGGGTTCGCCGGGCTGATCCTCAAGGGCGGCGCCCTGATGGTCATCGCCTTCATCGCCGGCGTCCTGGTGCCGTGGTGGTGGCTGAAGCGCAAGCACGCCAAGCGGCTGGCCGCCTTCAACGCGCAGCTCGCCGAGACCCTCACGCTCATGGCCGGCGGCCTCTCTGCCGGCCTCTCCCTCCCGCAGGCCGTGGACACGGTCGTGCGTGAGGGGCACCAGCCCATGGCCGGCGAGCTCGGCCGTGCGCTCATCGAGCAGCGCCTCGGCATCCCGATCGAGGAGACGCTGGAGAACGTGGCCGATCGGATGGAGTCCGAGGACTTCTCATGGGTGGTCATGGCGATCCGCATCCAGCGCGAGGTCGGCGGCAACCTGGCCGAGCTGCTCAACACGGTGTCGGAGACCCTGCGCGACCGCGAGTACCTGCGCCGCCAGGTCCGCGTGCTCAGCGCGGAGGGCCGGTTCTCCGGCTACGTCCTCACGGGTCTCCCCATCGCCCTGTTCTGCTACATGCTTGTGTTCAAGGGTGACTTCGTAGAGCCTCTGTACACGACCGGCACCGGCTACGTGCTCTGTGGTGTCGCGCTGGGGATGCTGGCTGCGGGTAGTTTCGTCATGTCCCGACTCACCAAGATCAAGGTGTGACCTCCATGTTGTTGCTGCTGGGAGCGGGACTCCTCTTCACGTCGCTCGTCGTGGCGTTCTCCATCGTGGGCGTGCTCACCTCCGAGCGACGGGCCATCGCCCGGTCCGTGGCGGCCGTGCAGGCGATCCACTCGGCGCCGAGCGTGATGACCGCCGAGCTGGAGCGCCCCTTCACCGAGCGCGTCATCGCCCCGCTGGGCGGGCGGCTCGTCGGAGTGGGACGCAAGATCACCCGGGCCGACACCGCGACGAAGATCGCGCACCGCCTCGACATCGCCGGCAACCCCCCGGCGTGGGACGTCAACCGCATCATCGGGCTCAAGGTCCTCGGGCTCGGCGCCCTCGGGGTCCTCGGCTTCCTGTTCTCCCTCTCCCGGGACTACTCCATCGACCGCGTGCTGCTCTTCACCGCCGGCTTCGCGGCCTTCGGCTACGTGCTCCCCAACGTCCTGCTGAAGAACGCCGGCGACAAGCGCGAGACGCTGATGCGCAACTCCCTGCCCGACGCCATCGACCTGCTCACCATCTCGGTGGAGGCCGGACTCGGCTTCGACGCGGCCGTGGCCAGGGTCGCCAAGAACACGACGGGGCCCCTCGCCCAGGAGTTCTCCCGGCTGCTCCAGGAGATGCAGCTGGGCATCGGCCGGTCCCAGGCGATGCGCGCGATGGGCGAACGCACCAGTCTGGCCGACCTCAAGTCCTTCTGCCTGGCCATGGTGCAGGCCGACAGCCTCGGCATCCCGATCGCGCGGGTGCTGCGCATCCAGAGCCACGAGATGCGCACCAAGCGGCGTCAGCGCGCCGAGGAGGCGGCGCAGAAGGTGCCGGTCAAGATCCTGTTCCCGGTGATCTTCTTCATCCTCCCGGTGATCTTCATCGTCGTCATCGGCCCCGTGTTCCTGGGGATGGGCGACCTCTTCGGGTGATCCTCGACATCATCGCGTCCACGGAGCCCAGCCGCTCCACGCGCCGCACGTGGCGAGTCACCACCGCGGTGCGCATCTTCGCGATCGCGCTGGTCATCGGCCGGGCCATGTCGAGCGACGGGCTCTCCCGCCTCGGTGTGCTGATCATGCTCCTCGGACTCGTCGCGGCGCTCGCGAGCCTGGTCGAGGGGGTCGGGACCGAGGCGATCTCACGCTGGGTCCCGCTCGCAGAGGCGCTCCTCGTGGGCGTGGTGGTGGCAGCTGAGCTGTCGCGGGACGAGGCGATCCTGCTCTACCTCGCGGTGCCTCCCCTGGCGGCCGGGATCCGCCGCGGCTGGTTGTCCGCCACCAACGCCTTCCTGCTCTCCACCGCGGCCGTGCTCGTCGCGGGGCGCCTCTCCAGCGATCCCCCGTCGATGGACGTCCTCCAGTCCGCCAGCTTCTGGCTGGTGACCGGCCTCGGGATCGGGGTGCTGGCCGGTGTGCAGACACGCAGCATCCGCGACCTCGAGATGCGGCAGGCCCCCTACGTGGCGACCCACCAGCTGATGAGCCAGCTGCACGACCTGACCAGTCGCGGCGAGGTCGGCCTCGACAGCATCAAGCTCGCGACCGAGCTCGTCGCCCGGCTGCACGAAGGCACCGGAGCTGCCGGTGTGGCCGTCTACGGGCACGCCTGGGGTCTGCCGCTGGTCCAGCTGGCCGGTCACGGTGACACCACCTCCCTGGCCAGCCACGCGATCGGGGCCAACCACGCCCACCAGAGCGAGGTGCTGGTGATAGGCCTCCGCGGCGCCGGTCACCAGCTCGGCAGCGTCGTCCTGCGCAAGCCCGGGGGCTGGACCGACCTCGACCGTTCGGCCGCCCAGACGGTGGCCGACGAGTTCGCCCTGCGGCTCGACACGGCCGTCCTCTTCGACGAGGTACGCCGTCTCGCGACCGCCGAGGAGCGCAAGCGGATCGCCCGCGAGATGCACGACGGGGTGGCCCAGGAGCTCGTGGCCCTCGGCTACATCGTCGACGAGATCGCGTCCGTCTCCGACGAGGCCGAGACGCAGGAGCTCGCCGACAACCTGCGCGGCGAGATCAGCCGCATCGTCGCCGAGATCCGCTACTCGATCCTGGACCTGCGTCACCACGTCGCCGACCACCGGCTCTCCGGTGCGCTCGCCGACTACGTCCACCAGGTCACCCAGGACATGGACCTCCGGGTCAACCTCGTCCTCGACGAGTCGGGGCCGTCCCTCCCACCGCGCACCGAGTCGGAGCTGCTGCGCGTGGCCCAGGAGGCCATCGGCAACGTGCGCAAGCACGCCCGGGCCGACAACCTGTGGGTGACGCTGGTCTCGGACGGCTCGACCCTCCTCCTCGAGGTCGAGGACGACGGTGTCGGCAACGCCCAGCCCAAGGACCGCCACTGGGGCCTCCAGAGCATGCAGGAGCGCGCCGCCGGCATCGAGGCGTCGCTCGACGTCACCTCACGAGTCGGGGGTGGCACCATCGTGCGCCTCCAGTCGCCCCCTCTGACCACTGCCGCCACCACCAAGGAGAACGCATGACCACCCAGGTGCTGCTCATCGACGACCACGAGCTCATCCGGCAGGGACTGGCCCGCGCCTTCGAGCGCGACGCGGGGATGACGGTCGTCGGCCAGGCGGGATCGATCGCCGAGGGGGTCGCCGCGTTCGCCGAGCTGCAGCCCGACGTCATCGTCACCGACCTCGAGCTGCCGGACGGACACGGACTCGAGGTCGTCCGCCAGGTGCGCGCGACGAGTGACACGACCGGGCTGGTCGTCCTGACCATGCACGCGGGCGACGACCAGATCTTCGCCGCGATGGAGGCCGGCGCCTCGGCGTTCGTGGGCAAGGACAGCAAGGCGGCCGACGTGGTCAGCGCGGCGCGGCACGCCGCGGTCGCACCCCGGACGTTCCTGTGCGCCGGTCTGAGCGGCGCCATGATGCGCCGGGCGACCGCGCCCGCGCCGCCGAAGCTCTCGGGTCGCGAGGAGGAGGTGCTCGCGCTGCTCGCCGACGGTCTGGGCACCGGCGAGATAGCCACCACGCTCTACATGAGTGAGTCCACCGCCAAGACGCACATCACGCACATCTACCAGAAGCTGGGCGCCGCCAATCGCGCGCAGGCCCTCGTGTCAGCCATGCGCCTCGGCCTCCTGGACCACGCGTCGACCCAGCGGTTCTGAGCGACTCCGGTCGGGGCTTCGCGGTGTCGCCGGGGTCACCCACAGATAGTCACAAGGGACTATGCAGCGCGGGCCGATCACCCGATTCGGCGGCCCCGAGATCTTGGCAGAGTTCTCCGTGACGGGTCCTCGTGGGCTCGGAACCGAGACTCATCACTCACACAAGGGGAACCACCATGATCGAGAAGTTCATCACCCTCATGCTCGTCGGCCGCAAGGACGAGGACGGCGCCACCGCCACGGAGTACGGCCTGCTGGTCGGCCTCATCGCCCTCATCATCGTCGTGGGCGTCGGCCTCTTCGGTGACGCGCTCAACGCGTTCTTCAGCGACCTCGCCACCCAGGTCGGCGGTTGGTGACCACCAGTTCCTGACGAAGGGGCCGACCATTCCGCTCGGAGTGGTCGGCCTCTTCTCTTTGATCCAGAGAGGAGTCACCGTGAGCAAGATCCACGTGAGTCACGATCGGGACGAACGCGGCGCCACTGCCACGGAGTACGGTCTCCTGGTCGGCTTCATCGCCATCGTGATCGTCCTGGGCGTCGCGCTGTTCGGCGGCGCCTTGAACACCTACTTCGGCGGCCTGTCCACCTGGCTGGCCGGCGTCATCTGACAGCTGGTCGACGCAGCCGCCGACCTGCACCCTGCACGTGAGGGCGACCGCACAACCGGTCGCCCTCGCGTCATCTTCGTCACGAGCGGGCAAGAGCCACGAGGCGTGCCCGCCACGCCCGGGCCAGCTCGTCCTCCCCCAGCCCCGCACGTCGCAGCACCCGCTCCACCGGGGCTCCCGCAGCAGCGGCGTCGTACACCGACACGAGGCCCTGCTCCCCCAGCCTGTCCGCGATGATCCGGCAGGCGAGCCACGCCTCCTCGTAGCGGGCCTGCAGGTCCCGCTCCCGCGTCTCGAAGTCAGCGGCCGAGGGCAACGAGTCCGGCGCACCGTCGCGCCGCACCACCGCGATCGCCCGTCCCAGCGTGGTGCGGTCCGGCAGGCGGGTGTCCCGCAGCGCGACGTAGTCGGCGAAGCCCTCGAGCAGCCACGGCTCCATGGGGGTGCGCGGCGCATCCGTGGCCACGTGGACCAGCTCGTGGCTCATCACCACCTGGGCCCCGGCCCGCCGCAGCCCCGCGGTCACGTCGGGGTTGACGAAGACGTGGACCGGCGCGGCGGGCCCGTCCGGGCTTCCCGCGGTCGTGGTCACGGCCGCGATGCCGGCGTACGTCCCCGGGGCGGCGCCCAGGGCCTCGTCGAGGTCGGCGGCGCTCGCCGGGACCTCGACGACGACCGGTGCGTCCGGCTCACCCAGCACGCGGCGTACGACGTCCCTTCCCCGGGTGACCCGCTCCGCGACGGCAACCGCCTCCGAGGGGGACCCGTCGACCATCACCAGCACGCCGTCCGCCCGGGCCACCGCGAGCGCCCCGCGCAACCACAGGGGCACACGGGCCCGGCTGGCGGCCTCGAAGCCGGCGATCCCCAGCGCGTCACCGTCGGGGGCGAACGAGACGGCCACGTCGGCGCGCGACCTGGCGGCGTCGAGATCCCCGATCCGCCAGGTGAGGTCGACGATCCCGGTCCAGCTGCCGTCGTCGGCGACCGTCCCGACCTGGTCGACGTAGCGGGCACTCACCTGACGCAGGTCCAGCTCTGCGGCGTTGCCGGCGATGCCGGTGAGCAGGTCGGCCGCGGCCGCGTCGTCGGGCGCGGCGAGCGCCGCCAGCGCCTCGGCGTCACGCGAGTCGATCCCGGCGACGAACGACGCCACCG
>NZ_JAOPWY010000036.1 GCF_025965415.1 Nocardioides sp. | reverse complement strand
AGAGGATGCGCAGCATCGCGTTGGCGTCGGTGGCGGTGCCGACCGTGGAGCGGGCGTTGGCCCCCATCCGCTCCTGGTCGATGATGATCGCGGTCGTCAGCCCGTCGAGGACGTCGACGTCCGGCCGGGCCAGCGTCGGCATGAAGCCCTGCACGAAGGCGCTGTAGGTCTCGTTGATCATCCGCTGCGACTCGGCCGCGATCGTGGCGAAGACCAGCGAGCTCTTGCCCGAGCCCGAGACCCCCGTGAACACGGTCAGCCGGCGCTTGGGCAGCTCGACGTCGAGGCCCTTGAGGTTGTTCTCCCGTGCGCCCTGGACCCGGATCAGGTCGTGGTCGTCGGCTGGGTGTGTGGTCGTCATGCGGTGCGTCTCCCCGTGTCGTCTCGGCCGGTGCCTGCCGGCCTGCGGCTGCAGGCAATCCTGCCAGTCCGACGCGTGGGAGGGCCGGGACGTGACCGCCCCGCCCCGGAGGATGAGGTGGGGTTTCAGGGTGGGTGCCATCGTCGAGGACATGACGACCTCCCACGACGACCAGCTCGGCACCGTCGCCGAGATCATGCATGAGACCCGCATCGCAGTGCTGACCTACGCGACGCCCGACGGCGCGCTGGTGTCCACGCCCATGGGCATGCAGGACTTCGAGCACCCCGGCACGATCTGGTTCATCACCGAGCGCGACACCGACAAGGTGCACGCCATCGCGGCCGACCCGCGGGTCAACGTGTCCTTCTCGAGCAAGGCGGGCTGGGTCTCGCTCACCGGCACGGCCCGCGTCAGCGAGGACCGCGCCAGGCTGAAGGAGCTGTGGGACGCCTCCGCGGGCATCTTCATGTCCGGCGGCCCGGAGGACGGGTCCAACGTGCTCCTGCAGGTCGACGGCTCGTCAGCGGAGTTCTGGGAGTCCCCCGGCAAGGTGAGCTCCGCCATCCAGCTCGCCAAGGGCCTGGTCGGCGACGCGGAGCCCGACCTGGGCGACAACGACACCGTCACCCTCTGACGGGCCGGCGACATGCTGGTCGACGCACACGGTCCGGCCTCCGCGGACGACGCGTGGCTCCGCTTCACCACGCCGGCCTCGTGGCCCGTGTGGGCGCCGCTCATCCGTGACGTCGAGGCGTCCGAGCCGCTGCTGGGCCCGGGCACGACCGGCCGGGTGCACGGACCTCCGGGCGTGGCGGTGGACTTCGAGGTCACGCACGTCGATCCGGACCTGCGCTCCTGGTCGTGGCGTGCGGGTCGGGGACCGGCGGCGGTGCACATGGACCACCACGTCCTGCCGGCGGCGGGTGGTGGCAGCCGGGCCTTCCTCCGCGTGCCGGGACGATCCGCGACGCTGCTCCAGCCCTACCGCATCCCCGCAGCGGCCGCCCTCAAGGGGCTCGTGCGCGACCGGAGCGGGCTCGGCGGCGAGGAGGAGCCGGTCGCCGCGTTCGACTTCGCCTTCGCCCCGTCGTACGCCCTGGCCGCACGGCCGTTCGGCATCACCCCACGCTCCACGACCGTCGAGGTCGGTCCCGCCTGGCTGTTCGTCCGGTTCGGACCGTGGCGCCTGGTGACCCCGCGCAGCAACATCGCCTCGGCGGAGGTCACGGGTGGCTTCTCCTGGGTCAGGACGGCCGGTCCCCCGCACCTCTCGTTCGGTGACCGGGGCGTCTCCTTCACCACCAACGGCGACCGGGCGCTGTGCCTGTCGTTCCACGAGCCGGTGCCCGCCATCGACCCGACCGGCACCCTCACCCACCCGGGCGCCACGCTGTCCGTGGCCGATCCCGACGCGCTGCTCGAGGCGCTCGCGCTGCACGCGTGACCTACCGTGCCGCCCCGCTCGCGGCCGCCGAGGAGCACCTGATCACCACCACCGACCACTCGGTGCTCGGCCGGCGCTGGGTCTACGACGGCTGCGGCGACCCGGTGTGGGCCGCGACCCTGGCCGCCGGGATCCTGACCGGCGCGCAGCAGTCGCCGATGTACTTCGAGGACGGTGGCGTGCGCGTCGACATCCCGGCCCGTATGCAGGTGCGCGGCAGCGGCACCGCGTCCAGCGCCCCGTCCGTCGGTCCGATCGACGCGGTGCGCGACGACGGGGACGTCACGGCGGTGCGCTGCGGCGACCTCGAGATCGCCGTCGCCCGGGTCGTGGGTGCGCCGCTCGGCGACGGACCCCACCTCACCGGCAGCACGGGCGACGCCGAGGGACTGGTGCTCGCCGTCCTGCGCCCGTCCTGATCCGTCAGGTCCGGGCCACGTCCAGCCCCAGCCAGGCGGCCAGCGACTCGACCTCCGACTCGACCCGCCGGCGGCGCCGGGTCGACCAGTCCCCGTCCTCGTGGATCGCGTCGACGATCAGCACCCCCGCCTCACGATCGGCGGTGGCGTCGACCTTGCCGACCAGCTCGTCGCCGTCGAGGACGGGCATCGCCCAGTAGCCCCATTGCCGCTTCTCGGCGGGCTTGTACATCTCCAGCTGGTAGTCGAACGCGAAGAGGTCCCTCATCCGCACGCGGTCGAAGACGAGCCGGTCGAGCGGCGACAGGATCGCCGTACGCCCCTCGAAGCCGCCGTCGAGGAGCGTGGGGTCCACCCGCCAGGTGCCGCGCACGCCCTCCACCCTCACCGCCTCGCCCACGTCGCGCACGGCGTACGGCTCGTGCCACGCCTCGAGCGCACGCGGTCGGGCGAGCCCGAGGGCGCGCAGCCGCCGCTCGGCGAGCGTGCGGTGGGCCCGCTCCGCCGGCACCGCCGGGTCGCCGGGATGGATCCGCTCGGCGAGGTCCCACCGGCGCTCGCGTCCCTCACGGGAGGCCACCGCGACCTCGCCGCGCGCCTCCATGCACTCGAGCAGCTTCATCACGTTCTTGTTGTTGGTCCAGCCGGAGGAGCGCCAGGGCACCTCGCAGCTGTCGGGCAGGTCGCGCGCGGCCGTCGGACCCTCGGCCCGCAGCAGCGCGATGACCTCGCGACGGCACCCGTCGTTGGCCTCCACCCAGTCGCGCACGTCCTCCTGCCACTCCTTGAGCGGGGGCACGCCCGGCCACGCGTCCATGTCGGCGCGGAAGAGCGCGATGTCCTCGCTGGGGCGCAGCAGCGCGTGGTGCTCGACCAGCGCACCGTCGCCGACCAGGCCCTCGAGGTCCTCGGGCTCGTAGGCCTCACCCAGCCGGGTCCACAGCGCCAGGTCGGCGTGCCGCGCGACGACATCGGTGAGGTCGACCTGGAGGAACCCGAGGTGGCGGACCACGTCGAGCACGTCGGTCGGGCGCCGCGCGTCCAGCAGCTGAGCGCGTACGACGACCTGCCGGGCCTGCTGCCGCGACAGGTCGTGCGTCGTCTCCCCCGCTCCCATGCGGTGATCCTAGGCTCCGCGGCCAGGGGCGAACGGGCCACTCCCGCATGGCCCGAACGGGTCATTCGTACCCCGGATCGGGCCGTTGTCGGTGTGTTCGGCCCTGTCCGGCGTCATGCGGTGCGAGGCTCGACGTCACACCAGCAGAGCACGACACAGCGGACAGGAGCAGGGCCATGTGGGACACCGTCGAGACCAACTCGGTGCACTTGTCGCACGACCTCCCCTGCACCGGCTGCGGCCACGCCCGCCACACCTACCTGCCGTGCTCCGACACGTGTGCCTGCGCCCACGGGCGCGACCGCGTCCTCAGCGCTGTCTGACCCGGTCCCTGACCTTGTCCCGGACGCGTCGCCTGAGGCCGCGCGTGAAGCGGTCGCGCACGCGCTCGTGCGCCGGCGGGCGGCCCTGCTCGTCCAGCTCGTAGCTCGCCACCTTCGCCAGCCGCGGCCGGTCGTGGTCGTCGATGACCTCGCCGGTCACCCACCACATCCTCAGGCCCTTCCCGGCCAGCTGCAGGCACGCGAGGTTGTTGTCGAACCACGGCCCCTCGGCGTAGCGCCAGTCGAGCGGCGCGTCCGCGACGCGCGCCGACCTCGAGGCCAGCCGCCCGACCGGACCGGCGACGCCGTACGACAGCACGGCGGTCGCGAAGCGCATGTTGCGCGAGAGCGGGTTGCGCATCGGTGAGCACACCGCCTGGAGGATGGTCGACCGCAGCTGCCGGCCCTCATCTGCCGGCCAGGCCTCGGTGACGTAGCTGTGGTGCACATCGCCGGACAGGAACGTCACCGTCGACGGCGCCCGGCCGCGCTCCCCCGCGGCCACCTCCATCACCTGCCGGGCCACGTCCTGGAAGCTGCTCTGGAAGGCACCCCAGTGCTCGAGGTCGACGACCTGGCGCATCTTCTCCCCCAGCCGGGCACCGTGACCTCCCCAGGCCCCATCGGCGAGTGCCTCGCTGAACGCCTCGAGGTGGTGCAGGCCACGCGCGAGCAGGAACGGCAGCGACGTGCCGACCAGCAGGTGGTCGACGTCCCCGCGCAGCTGCTGGTCGAGCCACGCGGCCTCGTCGGCGTCGAGGAGGGCCCGGTGGTCGGGGTCGAGCTGTCGTGCGGCGCGAGAGTCGACCACGACCAGGCGGGCCTGCGTGCCGAACTCGCGCGTGTAGCTCCAGCGGTAGGTCTGCGGCTCCTGGTCGACCCGCGCGGCGAAGGCGTCGAGGACCTCGCCCAGGTCGTGCTCGGTGTCGCCGCGGTGGGCGAGGACCTGGGCGTAGATCTCGTCCTGCTGCCGCGCGGCCGGCGACAGGTTGCCGAGGTGCTGGTAGACCCAGTAGGACGCCAGGCCGGCCACGATGCGGCCGTGCCACCACGACGTCGCCTCCATCTCGTCGCGCCACGCCTGGGAGGTGTTCCAGTCGTCGCGGATGTCGTGGTCGTCGAAGATCATCGAGCTCGGCACGGTCGACAGCAGCCACCGGTTGGCCGGGTCGGCCCACGCCAGGCTGTAGAGGTGGGCGTACTCCTCGTAGTCCCGCAGCTCGGTCCACGGCGGCGCCTCGATGTCGCGGCGCGACTCGATGAAGGCTCGCATGTCCTCGGTGGTCTCGTCGGCGTAGACCTGGTCGCCGAGGAAGAGCACGAGGTCCGGGAGCCGGTCCGGGGACAGGTCGGGGTCGTCCGGGTCGGCCGCGTCGACCTGGTCGGCGCTCCGCAGCGCCCAGGCGCGCAGGGCATCGACACCGTGCGTCCGGTTGCCCTTCGCGTCGTGCGACACCGACGTACGGCAGGAGCCGAAGGCGAGCCGCAGCGGGCGACCGTCCTCGAGGGTGGCGATCACGGGGGCCGGGAAGGGGGAGTCGGGCTCGGGCCAGACGCGGTGGCCGTCGAGGTCCACGGTGTAGGCCTCGGTCGTCCCCGGCTCGAGGTCGTCGAGCTCGACGAGGGCGTAGTGGTGCCCGTGGACGGCGAAGGTGGGCGCGCTCGCGGAGGTGCTGCCGCGACTCACGGTCACGGTGGCGGGAGTCCGCGTCTCGACCCACACGGCCGCGGAGGTGTCGTCGACGTAACGGAGCAGGGGCCCGAGCAGGAGGGTGCTGTCGGACCCGGTCACGGCTGGAGGAGGACCTTGATCGCGCGACGCTCGTCCATCGCGCGGTAGCCCTCGGGCGACTGCGACATGGGCAGGGTGAGGTCGAAGACCTTGCCCGGGTCGATCGCACCGGAGAGGACCCGCTCGAGCAGGTCGGGCAAGTAGCGACGCACCGGTGCCATGCCACCGGCGAGGCCGACGTTCTTCTGGAACATCCGGCGCACCGGCAGCTCGACGCCGTGGGGCACGCCGACGAAGCCGACCGTGGCGCCCGGACGGGCGATGGCGAAGGCGGTCTTCATCGCCTCGTCGGTGCCGACGCACTCGAGCACGGCGTCGGCGCCGATGCCCCGCGTCAGCTCGGCGATGCGGGCACCGCCCTCCTTGCCGCGCTCGGCGATGATGTCGGTGGCACCGAAGGCGCGCGCGATCTCCTGGCGCGGCTCGTGCCGTGACATCGCCACGACCCGCTCGGCACCGAGCTGCGCCGCAGCGAGCACGCCGCACAGGCCGACCGCTCCGTCGCCGATGACGACGGCGGTCCCACCCGGCTTCACGCCGGCGGCCACGGCGGCGTGCCAGCCCGTGGCCATCACGTCGGACAGCGTCAGGAGCGAGGGGATCAGGGACGCGTCGGGCGTGCCGTCGGTCTTCACCAGGCTGCCGTCGGCCTGGGTGACCCGGGAGTACTCCCCCTGGCCGCTGGCGGTGAACCCCAGGTTGTCGCACGCCGACTGCACACCCGCGGCACAGTGGGCGCAGGTGTTGTCGCAGTGGCAGAACGGCACGATCACGAAGTCGCCGGGCTTGAAGTCCTTGACCGCGGACCCGACCTCCTCCACCACCCCGACGCACTCGTGGCCGATCGTCGAGCCGCTGTCGATGTCGTTGGCGCCGCGGTAGGGCCACAGGTCGGAGCCGCAGATGCAGCCCGCGACGACCTTGACGATGGCGTCAGTGGGCTCCTCGATCACCGGATCGGGGACCTCCTCGAAGCGGACGTCACCGGGGGCGTGGATGGTGGTTGCTCGCATGCGACGATCCTGCCACGCGGTCCTCGAGAGCCGGCCCGCGCCCGATCCAGGGACGCGCCAGCGGATGGCGGACCGCATTCCGCCTTATCTCATATCTGAGATAACGTGTCGGCATGGCTGACTACAAGGGTCGTATCGGCAACCTCATCCGCGACGCCCGCAAGCACCGCGGGCTCACCCAGCACCAGCTGGCCGAGCTGCTCGGCACGAGCCAGAGCGCGATCAACCGCATCGAGAAGGGCCACCAGAACCTCTCCCTGGAGATGCTCGCCCGCATCGGCGCCGCCCTCGACTCGGAGATCGTGGCGCTCGGCGCCGGTCCCACGCACCTGCGGGTCGACGGCCCCACCACGCTCTCCGGCTCGATCGACGTCAAGACGTCGAAGAACGCCGGCGTGGCGCTCCTGTGTGCCTCCCTGCTCAACAAGGGGCGTACGACGCTGCGCAAGGTCGCGCGGATCGAGGAGGTCAACCGCCTGCTCGAGGTGCTCAACTCCCTCGGCGTCGCCACCAGGTGGGTGGGCGACGACAACGACCTGGAGATCATCCCGCCCACCGAGCTCAACCTCGCCGCCATCGACGAGGCGGCCGCGCGGCGCACGCGCTCGGTGATCATGTTCCTGGGCCCGCTGCTCCACCGCTACGACGAGTTCGACCTCCCCTACGCCGGTGGCTGCAACCTCGGCGAGCGCACGGTCGAGCCGCACATGTCGGCACTGCGGCCCTTCGGGCTGGACGTCAAGGCGACCGACGGCAGCTACCACGCCAGCGTCAACCGCACCATCGAGCCGAGCCGCCCCATCGTGCTGACCGAGCGCGGCGACTCCGTCACCGAGAACGCGCTGATGGCCGCGGCGCTCCACCCGGGCACGACCATCATCCGCAACGCCTCGTCCAACTACATGGTGCAGGACCTCTGCTTCTACCTCGAGAAGCTCGGGGTCACGATCGAGGGCATCGGCACGACCACCCTGCGCATCACCGGCAGGACGTCCATCGACGTCGATGTCGACTACTCCCCCTCCGAGGACCCGATCGAGGCGATGTCGCTGCTCGCCGCCGCGATCGTCACGAAGTCCGAGATCACCATCCGCCGGGTGCCGATCGAGTTCCTGGAGCTCGAGCTGGCGATCCTCGAGGAGATGGGCTTCCGCTACGACCGGACCGAGGAGTACGTCGCCAACAACGGCATGACCCGGCTGGTCGACATCACCACGCACCCCTCCGAGCTGCGGGCTCCGCTCGACAAGATCCACCCGATGCCGTTCCCGGGGCTCAACATCGACAACCTGCCGTTCTTCGCGGTCATCGCCGCGGTGGCGGAGGGCCAGACGCTGCTGCACGACTGGGTCTACGAGAACCGCGCCATCTACCTCACCGAGCTCAACAAGCTCGGCGCCCAGGTCAAGCTGCTCGACCCGCACCGGGTGCTGATCGACGGTCCGACGCACTTCTCCGGCGCGGAGATCGTCTGTCCGCCGGCCCTGCGCCCGGCCGTCGTGATCCTGCTGGCGATGCTGGCGTCCAAGGGCACGTCGGTGCTGCGCTCGACCTACGTCATCCACCGCGGCTACGAGGACCTCGCCGAGCGGCTCAACCAGCTCGGCGCCAACATCGAGACCTTCCGCGACATCTGAGAAGGTCCGTGAGGCCGCTCAGCCGAACAGCGTCTCCACCCACGCCCGAGACACCTTGCTCGTCGACGGCGGCGCGGTCATGTCGGCGGTGATCCGCGGCATCGGGGCGGTGTGCTGGCCGGCGTTGCGGTGCCAGTCGGTCTCCGCCTCGATCAGCAGCCCCAGGTCGGCGCGTGCGAGGAACACGCCGTGTCCCTCGGGGCACTGGCTGACCGTGGCCTGGCCGAGGGTCCGCTCATCCATCTCGACGCCGCAACGCGGGCAGGTGTTGCTCTCCATCCCCTGAAGGTACTCCTCACCGCCATACTTCTCCCCGTGAACTCACCGGCCTACCTCGACTCCCCACGACCGCTGGCGTTCGCCCACCGCGGGGGTGCCTACCACCCCGAGATCGAGGGACTCGAGAACACGCTCGCCGCCTTCGCGCACGCGGTGGACCTCGGCTACACCTACCTCGAGACCGACGTCCACGTCACGAGCGACGGGGTGCTCCTCGCTTTCCACGACACCGTCCTGGACCGGGTGACCGACCGCACCGGCAGCATCGCGGAGTCGACGTACGCCGAGGTGCAGCAGGCGCTGATCGGTGGCGCAGAGCCGGTGCCGACGCTGGCCCAGCTCTTCGACGCCTTCCCGGAGGCCCGCTTCAACATCGACCTCAAGTCCGAGGGATCGGTCGAGGCGCTGGCCACCTTCATCGAGGAGCGCGAGGCCTGGGACCGGGTGCTCATCGGGTCGTTCTCGCCACGTCGGATGGAGGCGTTCCGACGGCGTACGCAGGGCCGCGTGGCCACCTCCGCGCACCCGCTCGAGGTGGTGGCCTTCGTCCTCTCCCCCAGCGCCCGCCTGGCGCGGCTGCTGGCCCGCGGCAAGCCGGTCGCGCTCCAGGTCCCGCACCGCCGCGGCCGCCTGGTGGTGGCCTCCCGTGCGCTCGTACGACGCGCGCACGCGGCGGGGGTGCAGGTGCACGTCTGGACCATCGACGACCCGATCGAGATGAACAGCCTCCTCGACCGTGGTGTCGACGGCATCATGACCGATCGCACGGACATACTCAGGGACGTGCTCCGCGCCCGCGGACAGTGGAACTCCCCCGTTGAAGGGTGACGCATGAGCGACGTAGCCGGCGGAATCGCCAACCTCAGGCCGCTGGCGCAGGCCAAGGAGCAGAAGGCCTGGTACTGGTACGACTGGGCCAACAGCGCCTACGTCACCACGGTCGGCACCGTGCTCTTCGCGCCCTACATCATCGCCATCGCCAAGGAGGCGGCGGTCGACAACCGCATCTCGCTCCTCGGTGTCTCCGTCGCACCGGGCTCGTTGCCGTCCTACCTGGTCACCATCTCCACGATCATCTCGGCCGTCGTGCTGCCCCTGATGGGCCCGATCGCGGACCGCACCGCCAACAAGAAGCGCCTGCTGGCGAGCTTCGCCTGGCTCGGTGCGCTGTCCGGGTCCCTGATCTTCTTCGCCACCGGGAGCAACTGGCAGATCGGCGCGGTCGGCTTCTTCCTCGCCAACATCTTCCTGGGCGCCTCGCTGGTGGTGAACGACTCGATCCTGCCGCTCATCTCCGACGAGGAGAACCGCGACCGGGTGTCGTCGCGTGGCTGGGCCTGGGGCTACCTCGGTGGCGGCCTGCTGCTCGCGATCAACCTGGCGCTGGTCACCCTGCACGACTCCGTCGGACTCTCCGAGGGCGAGGCGGCCCGGATCAGCATGCTGTCGGCGTGCATCTGGTGGGCCGCGTTCACGCTCATCCCCTACTTCAGGCTCAACGACCACGAGCCGATCGCGCTGGCCGAGAGCGACGGCGGCAACCAGGGGATCTTCGCGGAGAGCTTCGGCCAGCTCGCCAAGACCCTGCGGGAGCTGCCGAAGTACCCGGTCGCGCTCAACTTCCTGCTCGCCTACCTGTTCTTCAACGACGGCATCCAGACCGTCATCGCGTCGGCGTCGACCTACGGCTCGGAGGAGCTGGGCTTCGGGCAGTCGGTCCTGATCGGCACGATCCTGCTGGTCCAGTTCGTCGCGTTCGGCGGCGCGCTGTTCTTCGGCCGCCTGGCCAAGCGCTTCGGCGCCAAGCGCACCATCCTCGGCGGCCTGGGGATCTGGATGGTCATCGTGACCGCGGCGCTCTTCCTGCCGGAGAAGGGCCTGGTGCCGT
The DNA here is from genome assembly GCF_025965415.1 of Nocardioides sp. GTDB lineage: Bacteria > Actinomycetota > Actinomycetes > Propionibacteriales > Nocardioidaceae > Nocardioides. Next base: position 22,398 of record NZ_JAOPWY010000036.1, on the reverse strand, counting down.
TCCTCCTGCTGGGCGTCGCGATCGGCGTCGTGCTGGGGGGCACCCAGGCGCTGGCGCGGTCCTACTTCTCGCTGCTCATCCCCCGCGGCAAGGAGGCTGAGTACTTCAGCTTCTACCACGCGATGGATCGCGGGACGTCGTGGTTCGGCACCCTCGTCTTCGGCCTCGTCTACCAGTTCACCGACTCCTACCGCCCGGCGATCTTCGCGCTGATCGTGTTCTTCGTGATCGGTGGGCTGCTCCTCGTGCGCGTCGACACCGCCAAGGGCATCCGCGACGCCGGCAACGACGAACCGGCCGTCATCTGACGCCGTACGGACACGGGGGCGACGCGATCTCCGCGCCCCAGAGGCCGGCTGCACCCCTGGGGGTGAAGTCCGTCTCGCCTGAGCGTGGCCCTTCCCACGTCAAGGCCGCGGAATGTGGTCGTCCCCGCTACGGTTGAAGGATCAAGAGACGGGCCGCGTCGTCACGAGCGGCGCCAAGCCCGGCATGACCCATGCCGGTCTGGCTCGTTTCACCTTTACCCGGTACACAAACACAACGGGGTCAGCAAACCCTACTGGAGGTGGGCACGGTGGCGGAGCGCACACTGCGTGGCGCGAGGCTCGGCGGCCAGAGTTTCGAGGACGAGCGCGGCATCGAGTTCGCCGCTCGTCAGCAGGTCGGCTACAAGTGCAAGCAAGGACACGAGTTCGAGGTCACGATGTCGGTCGAGGCCGACATCCCGGCCGTGTGGGAGTGCCCCCGCTGTGGGGCCGAGGCACTCAGCACGGCAGGAATCCTCCCCGAGGCGAAGGTCGAGAAGCCTGCGCGCACGCACTGGGACATGCTCCTCGAGCGTCGCTCGGAGAAGGAGCTCGAGGACATCCTCAAGGAGCGCCTGGAGCTGCTGCGAGGCGGCGAGATCGGCCCCGCGCACCTGCACCGGGCCAACAGGAAGAAGCGCGTCTCCTGACCGACGTCAGGTAGGCGGCTCGACTCAGTCGACGACGTCGCCCCGGACCACCGGGCCTTCGGGCCCAGGTCCGGGGCGATGCGCATCTCCGAACCCCGCGGCCCCACCGAAGGGGGGCACGGCGACCAGCCGGCGCTCCACGACCGAGGTCAGCAGGCGGCGCGCCACGGGCCGGGTGAACGGCAAGATCAGCAGGATCCCCGCGATGTCGAGGACGAAGCCCGGGCTGAGCATGAGGGTGCCGCCGATGAGGATGAGCGCGCCGTCCGCGAGCTCCCTGGCCGGCATCCGGCCACGCTGGAGGGCCTCCCGGAGCGCCCGCCAGGCGCGCGAGCCCTCACGCTTGATCAGCCATGCCCCGACGAAGCTGTCGAGCACGAGCAGAGCGATCGTCCACCAGGGACCGACCAGCTGGCCGACCTGGAGGATGGCCCAGATCTCTGCCAGCGGGATCAGCACGAAGGCCGCGACCAGGACCTGGCGCAACCAACCGCGGCGACGGGCCGGCGTACGTCTGGGCGCTGCGGGGGTGCTCATGCGGTCACCTTCGACCGGCCCTTGCGCAGCTGCGCGCGCCGCTCGGACAGGCCCCAGCGGGTGATCATCCGGAGCGACTCGCTGGCGACCTGGCCGCTCATCTTGGAGTCGCCCCGCTCGCGCTCGATGAACTCGATCGGCACCTCGGTGAGCCGGAGCCCGTGGGCGATCGTGCGGTAGGCCAGGTCGGTCTGGAACACATAACCAGTAGACCTCACCGATCCAAGGTCGATCGCCTCCAGCGTCTCGCGGCGGAACAGCCGGAAGCCGGCGGTCGCGTCCTTGACCTTGATGCCGAGCAGGAGCCGGACGTAGAGGTTGCCTCCGCGCGAGAGCAGCAGACGCTGGACCGGCCAGTTGACCACCGATCCGCCGGGCACGTAGCGCGAGCCGATCACCAGGTCGGCGGTGCGCAGCGCGTCGAGGAGGCGCTGCAGCTGCTCGGGCTGGTGCGAGCCGTCGGCGTCCATCTCCCCGATCACGTCGTAGCCGGCCTCCAGCGCGACGGCGAAGCCGTGGAGGTAGGCCGCGCCCAGGCCGGCCTTCTCGGTGCGGTGGACGACCGTCACCGCGTCGTCCCGGGCCGCCATCCGGTCGGCGAGGTCGCCGGTGCCGTCGGGACTGTTGTCGTCGACGATCATCACGTCGACGCCGGGCTGGGCCGTGCGGAGCCGTCCCACGATCCACTCGATGTTCTCGGACTCGTTGTAGGTCGGGACGACCATCACGCACCGGCCGAGGCCTTCGACTCCCACGCGGTGCTACCTCGTTCCAGTGGTGGCGGCGACGGCGCGGTTGCCCCGTCGGCGTCGACGATAGGCGGCGAACGCCAACGCCGTGTGACCAACGAGGAAGACGAGGACTAGCCGCGACGGCCAGACCCCCAGCCGGACGGCGGGAGTGAGGGTGTCGCTCAGCCCCACCGTCTCCACCAGCACCTCCTGCCCACGGGCCGGCACCGACGCGACCACCCGGCCGTCGGGACGTACGACGCCCGAGATGCCGTTGATGGCGGCCACCACCACCCAGCGTCCGGTCTCCTGCGCGCGCAGCCTGCTGATCTCGAACTGCTGCGCGAGCTGACCGGTCCGGCTGAACATCGCGTTGCTGGTCTGAACGGTCACCAGCTGCGCCCCTCGGGCGACCTGGCCGCCGATGCCCTCGTCGTAGGCCACGTCGAAGCAGATGGCGTCCGCGACCAGCACGTCCCCGACCCGCAGCGGCTCCAGGCTGGTGCCGCGGACCATGTCGCGCGGCACCATGCGCAGCTTGCCGTAGCTCTCCGGGATGAGGCTGCCGCGGAACGGGATGTACTCGCCGTAGGGCACGGGGTGGCGCTTGGTGTAGCGGTCGCCGCTGCCGAGCCCGGGCTGGTAGACGATGCCCTGGTTGAGCACGTGTCCGTCGTCGAGCGGGTCGTTGGACATCCCGCCGACGACGACGGGGACGCCGATCGCGTCGGTCGCCGCGATGATCCCCGCATGCACACCGGGGTCGGTGAAGGGGTCGACGGCGGTGGAGTTCTCCGGCCACACCACGAAGTCCGGCTCCGGCTCGTCGCCCGCCGCGACCGCGTCCGCCAGCTCCCGCGTCAGCCGGACGTGGTTGGCCGTCACGTCGCGATGCACGGCGACCACGTCGAGTCCCGTGCCGGGGACGTCGCCCTGGACGGCGGCCACGGTCGTCGTACCGCTCTCGTCGACGTGGAACGGCACCAGCAGGGGCGCCACGGTGACGACGGCGAGGCCGGCCAGGACGGCGTACGCCGTGCGCGTCCTCGACCGGAGGTGGATCAGCAGCCACGCGAGGGTCGTCCCGGTGAGCGCGACCAGGAAGCTCACGCCGGTCATGCCGATCCACGGCAGGGCGTCGGCCCACGGCGTGTCGGCCGTCGCGTAGACCAGGCGGCCGAACGGCATGCCGCTGAAGGGGAAGCCGCTGCGCCACGTCTCGACCCCGACCCACCACAGCGCCGCCCAGACCGGCCACGCGCGGTGCCGCATGCTCCAGGACAGGCCGAGGCCCAGCGGCACGAAGAACGACGCCTCCAGAGCGCACATCGCGATCCACGCATCGGTGCCGACGGCACGCATCCAGACCATCACGGCATAGGTGAAGGTGATGCCGTAGAGCAGCGTCGGCATCCAGGCGCGCCCGGGACGCAGGCCGCGCACCGAGAAGACGAGGGCGGCGATCGCCGGCGGCATCAGCCAGGCGAACCCGACCGGCTCGAAGGCCGCCGCCAGCGCGAGTCCGCCGACCAGGGCGAGGAGGCAGCGGAGCGGCACGCTCAGACCGTAGCCGACACGTGCGCGCCTGCAGCGGTGCGGGAGGGACGAGGGGGCTTCGGACCAACACGCGACCGCCTGGCTGACGATCGCGCGAAGTTGTCTACGGCCCCCGGGACCCTCCCGCATCCAGCCACCGCGGAGCACGCTCGACGAGACGACTGGCGAGGGGCATCGCTGGCTTCGCGTACCCCACGTCGGACCCCTCACTGCCGGTCGCGCCACCCGCGGGCTGCACAGGCGGACCCGCAGACCCTCTCTCCCGACAGGTCGGGTGTCAACACGCTCTTGACCTGCGCGGATGCGTGAAATCGCAGGTCAGCGGGGTGTGCGCCACGGGAATCGTGCGACACAATTTTGCTTGCTCCGGCGTGTCGCGGATGACACGCCGGGGATCAGTGCGTCGCGGTGCCCGACGTGGCCTTGGACAAGGGTGGTACGACGACGGTGCCGGTCGCCGTGGTCGCCGGGATCGGCGGGTCCACCAGCTCCGCCGCACCCGGCGCGTCGGCCGTCGCGGTCCCCCGGGCCACGACGTGCACGGCGAAGTCCATCACGCGGCTGCGGGTGCCCTCCTTGACGAGGGTGGCCGTGGCCTCCAGGACGTCACCGGCCCGCACGGGGGCCTTGAACTGGACGTCGGAGTAGGACGCGAAGAGGCCCTCGTCGCCGTCGAGGAGGATGCACATCTCGGTGGCCACGTCGCCGAAGAGGCCGAGGCTGTAGGCGCCGTCGACCAGGTTGCCGGCGTAGTGGGCGTGGGAGTAGGGGACGTAGCGGCGGTGGGTGACGACGGTGCCGACGCGGGACTCGCTCATGAGGCCTTCTCCTGGGACGTGCCGGGACGGGGTGAGGTCAGTCGGTGGACGATGAAGGAGGCCACCTCGCCCGGCGTCGTGCCACGGGTGAACACGCGGTCGACGCCGAGCTCGTCGGCCATCGTCTCGTCGAAGCGGGGGCCGCCGACGACGAGCAGCGGGCGCTTCGCCGCCGGGTAGGCCTCGCGGAAGGCCGCGGACATCTCGCGGGTGTTGAGCAGGTGGGCGTCGCGCTGGGTGACGACCTGCGAGACCAGCACCGCGTCGGCCTTCTCCTCGCGGGCGGCCTCGACGAGCTGCGGGACGGAGACCTGGGCGCCGAGGTTCACGACCTTGAGCTCGCGGTAGTACTCCAGGCCCTTCTCCCCCGCGAAGCCCTTGATGTTGAGGATCGCGTCGATGCCGACGGTGTGGGCGTCGGTGCCGATGCACCCGCCGACCACGACCAGGCGGCGGCGCAGCGAGCGCTTGATCGCCGCGTTGGCCTCCTTGGGCGTCAGCAGGGGGTAGTCGCGCTCGACGACCTCGACGGTGCTCGGGTCGACGAGGTGGTTGACCCGGCCGTAGACGACGAAGAAGGTGAAGCCCTCCCCCATCGGCTTGGCGTGGACGACGAGCGCGGGGTCCATGCCCATCTTGTTGGCCAGCTGCACTGCGGCGCCCTCGGCCACCTTGGAGTGCTCGATCGGGAGGGTGAAGGACAGCTGCACCATGCCGTCGCCGGTGGTGTCGCCGTACGGTCGGACGAGATTCACGTCGCCTCCAGGATCTCGGTCGCGGGGTTGTAGTAGCCCGCGGCCTTGCGGGCGACGCCGTCGAGGCCGCGGCCCTTGTCGGCGGGGCGCTTCATCAGGCCGAACGTGCCGTCGGCGATGGCGGCCAGCAACGGCGGGCCGCCGGCGGCGTCACGGTCGTCCTTGATGTCCTGCAGCAGGGCGATGGCCTCCCCCAGCACCTCACGCGCGCGGTGGGCGATGAAGCCGTCGGGGGCCGGGTGGAAGTCCTCGTGCAGCTTGCCGGCGGCGTTCATGACGTAGCGGACGTTCTGCAGCGCCAGGTCGCGGTCGGAGATCCACGGCGTCACGACGGCCTCGGTCATCATCCCGACGAGGAGGATCCCCTGGCCGGTGAGCGCACCCACGAGGTTGAAGAAGCCGTCGAGGAGGTAGCCCTTGAAGATGTCGCCCGTCATGTGGCGCGTCGGCGGCATCCACTTCAGGGGCGCATCGGGGAACAGCTCGCGGGCCAGCATCGCGTGGGCGAGCTCGAGGCGGAACGAGTCTGGCACCTCGGGGTCGATCTCGAAGGCGTGGCCCAGGCCGAGCTGCCAGTCCTCGAGGCCGGCCTCCTTGGCGAAGTACTCGTTGAGCAGCTGGCTGGTGGTGACCGTGTGCGCGGCCTCGATGGCGTCGGCGGTGGTGAGGTAGTTGTCCTCGCCGGTGTTGATGATGATGCCGGCGCGCGCGTGAACCTGGCGGCTGAAGCGCTGGTCCACGAAGGTGCGGATGGGGTTGATGTCGCGGAAGAGGATGCCGTACATCGAGTCGTTGAGCATCATGTCGAGCCGCTCGAGACCGGCCAGCGCGGCGATCTCCGGCATGCAGAGGCCGGAGGCGTAGTTGGTGAGCCGGACGTAGCGCCCGAGCTCGCGCGACGTCTCGTCGAGCGCGGCGCGCATCAGGCGGAAGTTCTCCTGCGTGGCGTAGGTGCCGGCGAAGCCCTCGCGGGTCGCGCCCTCCGGCACGAAGTCGAGCAGCGACTGCCCGGTCGACCGGATGACCGCGATGACGTCGGCTCCCTCGCGGGCCGCCGCCTGCGCCTGCGGGATGTCCTCGTGGATGTCGCCGGTGGCGACGATGAGGTAGATCCACGGCTTGCTCGGCGCGTCGCCGACCTTGGCGATCATCTTCTCGCGGGCGGTGCGCTGGCGGTCGATCTGCTTGATGCCGGCACCCACGGCCTTGCGGGAGGCCGAGGTGGCGCGCGTGGCGTCCTTGCCCTCGGGGATCCGGAACGTCACGGAGCCGGCGGCCGCCTTCTGGGCCAGGGCCAGCAGGTCGTCCCCCTCGCCGCGGAGCAACGCGTCCCACACCGGCAGGCTGACGCCGTGCTCGAGCCCGACGTCCGCGCGTACGGCGTCGGTGAGCCGGTTGACCCACGGCGTGCCGTCGGGGTCGGCGCCACCGAGGCCGGCCAGTCGCAGCGTCGCTCGCTCGACCGAGACGGTGGTGTGGCGGGTGGCCAGGTCGACGATCGGCTTGCCGACCTGCCGGGCGAGCGTGCGGGCCCGGCGTACGTCGGCACTGACGATGCCGAGCTGGCTGGTCTTCCTGCGCGCCATCAGAGCCTCCGCTCGAAGAGTCCGCGGACACCGGCGTCGGCGCGGAGCAGCTCCATGGCGTACGCCGCGTGGCCGGGGACGTAGCCGTTGCCGACAAGCATCTGCACGTCGGCGGCCAGGCCCTCGGCGCCGAGTGCGGCGGCGCTGAAGCTGGTGGCCATGGAGAAGAAGATGACCGTGCCGCCCTCGGCGGTGGCCAGGATCGCGCCGCCCTCGCAGCCGGGGACGTCGACGCACACGACCGTGACGTCGGCCGGGCCGCCCGCCGCGGTGACCGCGTCGCGCAGCGCGATCGGGTCGCGGGCATCGGCGACGACCACGGCGTCGGCGAGGCCGGAGTCGCGCAGCAGGGCGGCCTCGGCCTCGGTGGGGACGACGCCGATCGTGCGCCGGCAGCCGGCGTCGCGGGCGGCGGCCAGGCTCAGCGAGCCGGACTTGCCACCTGCCCCGATGACGGCGACGACCGCCTGCTCGTAGCCCGCCACGACCCGCTTGGTGAGGGCCGGGGCCCCGCACACGTCCATCACGCTCAGCGACAGCGCGGGATCGAGGTCGTCGGGCAGGACCGCGGCGATCGAGCGCCCGAAGAGGATGGCGTACCCGTCGGTGGGGACCTGCTCGCTGCGGCCGTCCCAGCCGGCCAGGCCGTCCTCGATGACGAGCGGGGTGAGGGTGAGGCTCACGAGGGTGGCGATCCGGTCCCCCACGGCGAGGCCGAGGGGCGACTCGGGGCCGACCTCCTCGACGGTGCCGACGAGCATGCCGCCGGATCCGGTCTCGGGGTTCTGCATCTTCCCGCGCGAGGCGACGATGTCGAGGACCTCGGCGCGCACGGCACCACCGTGGCCGTCGTGCTTGCCCTCGAGCTGGCGGAACGATGCAGCGTCGAGGTTGAGCCGCTCCACGCGCACCCGGACCTCGTCGGGCCACAGCTCGGCGCGGGCGTCGAGGCGCTCGGCGGCCTGCGGCAGCACCACGCGCTCGTCGAGGACCCGGTGCAGGCCGGTCGGATCGCCGGTGCGTCGGTCCGTGGGAGTGGTCACAACAGATGATCCTTCTCGTCTAGCGCCACACAGGCAGCAAATCTTGCGGCGTGGCATTGGACTGGCCGCAGGACCTCCGCGTACTCTTCCAGATGTGTCGCGGCCCACACAACCGGCGCGCCGCACGCCTGCCTCACCGGCGCAGATCACCCGAGGAGAACCATGAGCATCGAGACCGTCAGCCCTCTTGAGCTGGCACTCGCCACCGGCCAGCCCTACCCCTACCAGCGGGTCGAGCTCGTCGAGCCCGACTGGACGCGCTTCCCCGGGTGGAGGGATGTCACGGCCGCCGACTGGGCCTCCGTCCAGTGGCAGCGCGCCCACTGCATCAAGAACGTCAAGCAGCTGCGCGAGCTCATGGGCGACCTCCTCGACGAGCGCTTCTACGCCGACCTCGAGCGCGACCAGGCCGAGCGGGCCACGATGTCGATGCTCGTGCCGCCGCAGATGATGAACACGATGGCGCCGAACACCGAGCCGCACGGGGCGGGGTCGCTGACCGACGCGTTCTACGCCGACCCGATCCGCCACTACATGATCCCGGTCTTCTCCGACCGGCGCACCGACTGGTCGTCACACCCGCACGCGGCCCGCGACTCCCTCCACGAGCACGACATGTGGGCGACCGAGGGCCTGACCCACCGCTACCCGACCAAGGTGCTCGCCGAGCTGCTGCCGACCTGCCCGCAGTACTGCGGTCACTGCACCCGCATGGACCTCGTCGGCAACTCGACGCCGGTCATCGAGAAGCTGAAGTTCGGCGGCAAGCCCAACGACCGCATCGGCGACATGCTCGACTACCTGCGCCGCACGCCCTCGGTGCGCGACGTCGTCGTGTCCGGCGGCGACGTGGCCAACTTGCCCTGGCCGCGGCTCGAGGCGTTCCTCACCGAGGTCATGGAGATCGACAACATCCGCGACATCCGGCTCGCGACGAAGGCGCTCATCGGCCTGCCGCAGCACTGGCTGCAGCCCGACGTCGTCGAGGGCGTCGGCCGCGTGGCCGCGATCGCCCGCTCGCGCGGCGTCTCGCTGGCGATGCACACCCACACCAACCACGCGAACTCCGTGACGCCGATCGTCGCCGAGGCGACCCGGGCGATGCTCGACGCCGGCCTGCGCGACGTACGCAACCAGGGCGTGCTGCTCAACGGCGTCAACGCCGACCCGCACGCGCTGCTCGACCTCTGCTTCCGTCTGCTCGACGGCGCGCAGATCATGCCCTACTACTTCTACATGTGCGACATGATCCCGTTCTCGGAGCACTGGCGGGTCTCGGTCGCCGACGCGCAGCGCCTGCAGCACCACATCATGGGCTACCTGCCGGGCTTCGCGACGCCGCGCATCGTGTGCGACGTGCCGTTCGTCGGCAAGCGCTGGGTGCACCAGCTCGCCGACTACGACACCGAGCGCGGCATCTCCTACTGGACCAAGAACTACCGCACCTCCATCGAGTCCGCCGACGCCGACGCCCTGTCGCGCCACTACGAGTACTACGACCCGATCCACACGCTGCCCGAGTCCGGCCAGCGGTGGTGGGAGCAGCACGGTCGCCTCGACGAGTCCGCGCTCAAGGCCGCCGAGATGGCCGAGGCGTCGCGGCGTACGGCCGCCCTCCAGGCCTACTGAGGTCCGTCGCTCCCCTGTCCCTCTCGCCAACTCACCAGTTGGCGCGCCAACTCGTGAGTTGGCGACCTCCCCAGCCGAGCCTCAGGCGATCGGGCGGTTCTCGTACGGCGTGGAGAGCACGATCGTGGTCCGGGTCGACACGCTGGCCGCGCCGCGGATCCGGGCGAGCAGGTCCTCGAGGTCGCGAGGCGTCGGGACGCGGATCTTGAGGATGTAGGACTCGTCGCCCGCGACCGACCAGCAGGACTCGATCTCGTTGATCCCCGCGAGCCGCTCGGGGTAGTCGTCGGGCTGCGAAGGGTCGATGGGGGTGATGGAGATGAAGGCGGTCAGCGGCCGACCGAGCTGGTCGTGGTCGACCGTGGCGCCGTAGCCCGTGATCAGGCCGCGCTGCTCGAGCCGCTTGACGCGCTGGTGCACCGCCGAGGTCGACAGGTCGGTCGCCTTGCCGAGGTCGGTGAACGACATCCGGCCGTCGCTGGCCAGCAGGGACAGGATCTGGCGGTCCTTGGCCTCGACCTCGTGGGAGCTCACGCGGCTCACCCTAGTCCGAGCCGGACAGTGCCTCCACCAGACGGACGGCGGACGAGCCGAGGCCCCACCGCTGGTCCAGCGCCACAACCGCGTCGTGGTCGGCCGGCGTCCGTGGCCGCGTCAGGTCCGGTGACCCGAGGTCGAGGTCGCGCCGTACGGCGACCACCTCCGGCGCGACGTCGAGGTAGTCCAGCGCCGCCTTGATCCTCCCGCGCGGACCGGGCCCCATGTCCGATTCGGGGTCGCCCGCGGCCGCGACGATCGCGTCGATCGTCCCGAAGCGGTTCAGCAGCGTGGCGGCGGTCTTGTCCCCCACTCCGGCGACTCCCGGCAGGCCGTCGGAGGCGTCCCCGCGCAGCGTGGCGAGGTCGGCGTACTGGTGGGCGTCGACACCGTACTTGGCGCGCACCCAGGCGTTGTCGACGCGCTCGTGCCGGCTGACCCCGCGGGCGACGTAGAGCACCCGGACAGCCGCCTCGTCGTCGACGAGCTGGAACAGGTCGCGGTCCCCGGTGACGATGTCGACCGGCATCCCGGCGTCGGTGGCCAGGGTGCCGATGACGTCGTCGGCCTCCATCTCGGCATGCCCGACGATCGGGATCCCGTAGGCCTCGAGCACCGAGATGATGATCGGGATCTGCGCCTCGAGCGGGTCGGGCACCTCCTCGACGTCGGGCGAGGAGCCCGGGCGCGCCTGGACGACGCGATGCGCCTTGTAGGACGGGATCAGGTCGACGCGCCACTGGGGGCGCCAGTCGTCGTCCCAGCAGCAGGCGAGGTGGGTCGGGTCGTACTCCCCCACCAGCCGGCTGATGAAGTCCATCAGCCCGCGCACCGCGTTGACCGGGGTGCCGTCCGGGGCCTTCATCGAGTCCGGCACGCCGAAGAACGCGCGGAAGTAGAGGGACGCGGTGTCGAGCAGCAGCAGCCGGCCGTCGGAGGAGGTCGTCACGTCAGGGAGCCTGCCACAGAGCTATTCGGCGAGCACGCTGTAGGCGATCACGCCGCGCTTCAGGGACTTGGCGGTGGCCCGGGCGGTGGTGCGCAGGGGGCTGTCCCCCGCCGCGTCGGCGACCTGGCCGCACAGGTCGAGCAGCTGCTTCATCCAGCGCACGAAGTCGCCCGCCGAGAGCCCGGTGACCATCAGGACGTCGTCGAGGTCGTCTCCCTCGGCCCAGCGCCAGGCGGCCCACGCGAAGCCGACGTCGGGCTCGCGCAGGAAGTCGAGCTTGTGGTCTCGCTCGAGGGCGTCGAGCTGGCCCCACAGCCGGACGACCTCGGCCAGCGCCGGCCGGACCTGCCCGCCGGGGATCTTCGGCGAGGACGCGTCGTCGGCCCGCCGCGCCTCGAAGACCAGCGCCGAGAGGACGGCGGCGAGCTCCGAGGGGGTCAGCTCGTCGAGCAGCCCGGCCCGGATCGCCTCCGCGGCGACGAGGTCCATGTCGGTGTAGATCCGCCGCAGGTGCGATCCCCGCTCGGTCACCTTGTCGCCGTCGAGGTAGCCCAGCGCCGTCAGCACGTCGCACACGCGGTCGAACGTGCGGGCCACGGTGTTGGTGCGGTTGTCGACGCGCCGCTTGAGCGTCTCGGTGTCGCGTTCCAGCTTGAAGTAGCGCTCTGCCCAGCGAGCGTGGTCCTCGCGCTCGGGGCACTGGTGGCACGGGTGCGACTTCAGCTCGGCGCGCAGCCGCCCGATCTCGCGGTCGACCGCCGTGTCACCGAAGGAGTCCTGCTGCTTCGTACGCCGCGGGCCGGGGCCGTCGAAGGCGTGGGCCTTGGCCCGCAGCGCCGTCGCGAGGTCGCGGCGCATCGCGGGGTTGCGACCGTTGAAGGACTTGGGGATCCGGAGCCGGCCGATCGACTCCACCGGGACCGGGAAGTCCATCGGGGCCAGTCGTCGCGCCTGGCGGTCGGCGGTGACGACGTACGGTCGGGGCTCGTCACCGCCGGCACCCGGGTCGATGACCACCGCGAGGCCGCTGAACTTGCCGGCCGGCACGTGGATCACGTCACCGGGGCGCAGCCTGCCCAGCGATGCGATCGCCTCGGCGCGCCGATCCTGCCGCCGCTCGCGGGACGCGCCCTTCTCGAGGTCGGAGATCCGGCGGCGCAGGGCGGCGTACTCCATGAAGTCGCCGACGTGGCAGGTGGCGGCCTCCCGGTAGCCCTCGAGGGCCTCCTCGGCCTTGTGGACCTGCCGGGCGAGCCCGACGACGGCCTTGTCGGCCTGGTACTGCGCGAAGGACTGCTCCAGCAGCTCGCGCGAGCGGGCGCGGCCGAACTGGTGCACGAGGTTGACGGCCATGTTGTAGGACGGCCGGAAGGACGAGCGGAGCGGGTAGGTGCGCGTGGAGGCCAGGCCGGCGACCTCCCCGGGGTTCATGCCGGGCTGGTAGAGCACGACGCCGTGACCCTCGATGTCGAGGCCGCGGCGCCCGGCTCGACCGGTGAGCTGGGTGTACTCCCCCGGCGTGAGGTTGGCGTGGCTCTCGCCGTTCCACTTGGAGAGCTTCTCGATGACCACGGTGCGCGCCGGCATGTTGATGCCGAGCGCGAGGGTCTCGGTCGCGAAGACGACCTTCACCAGGCCCTCCTGGAAGAGCTCCTCCACGACCTGCTTGAAGGCGGGCAGCAGGCCCGCGTGGTGGGCCGCGATGCCGCGGGTGAGGCCGTCGAGGAACTCGTGGTAGCCGAGGACGTGGAGGTCCTCCTCCGGCAGCGACTTCGACGCGTGCTCCACGCGGTGGAAGATCTCGTCGCGCTCGGCCGCCGTCGTCAGACGCGTGTTGGCCGAGACGAGCTGCGTGACCGCGGCGTCGCAGCCGGCGCGGCTGAAGATGAAGACGATGGCCGGCAGCAGACCCTCACGGTCGAGTCGCTCGACCACGTCGACCCGGCTCGGGATCCAGACGCGACGGCCGTTGCCCACTGCGCGCGGGTTCTTCGACGAGCCCGGCTTGCCCTTGCGTGGTGATCGTCGGTCGCGCATCAGGCGCGAGCTGGCCCAGTCGTCGCGGGCGATGCGGGTGAGCTCCTCGTTGACCGGGGCGCCCTCCTTGACGAAGCCGGCGCTCGCGTCGACGTCGGAGGAGGCGAAGAGGTCGAGCAGGCGACGTCCGACCATGACGTGCTGGAAGAGCGGCACCGGCCGCTTCTCCTCCAGGATCGTGGTGGTCTCGCCGCGCACCGTGGCCAGCCACTCGCCGAACTCCTCGGCGTTGGACACCGTCGCCGACAACGACACCAGGGTGACCGACTCGGGCAGGTGGATGATCACTTCCTCCCAGACCGCGCCACGCATCCGGTCGGCGAGGTAGTGCACCTCGTCCATCACGACGTAGCCGAGGCCCAGCAGGGTGCGCGAGCTGGCGTAGAGCATGTTGCGGAGGACCTCGGTGGTCATCACGACCACCGGCGCCTCCCCGTTGATGACGTTGTCACCGGTGAGCAGCCCGACGTTGTCGGCGCCGTAGCGCTTCACCAGGTCGTGGTACTTCTGGTTGGACAGTGCCTTGATCGGGGTCGTGTAGAACGCCTTGCGACCGGTCTGCAGGGCGAGGTGGATGGCGAACTCGCCCACGATCGTCTTGCCCGAGCCGGTGGGCGCGGCCACGAGCACGCCGCGGCCACTCTCGATCTCCTGGCACGCACGCACCTGGAAGTCGTCGAGCTCGAAGCCGTAGAGCCCGGCGAAGTCCTTGAGCATCGGGAAGTCCTTGCCCCGCTGGAAGGCCGCGTAGCGCTCCGCGGGGCTGGCCTGCTCGTCGTCGTGCGGGTCGGTGGGTGGGGTGCTCATGCGGGGTCCCTGCGGCGCTGTTCGGAGGAGCGGAGCGGAGGAGAAGACCGTCGTGGGGTGCTCATGCGATGACCTCCAGCGCGCCCGCGGCGCACTCGATCGTGAGGGGCAGCGGGCCGAAGCGCTCGCCGTCGGCGTACGACACGATGCCGGGGGCGGCGACCGTCACCGAGCGCACCCGCCGGTGGACGTACTCCGCGACGCCGTCGATCCGGCCGGTGAAGAGCCGGGGGTAGGAGCGCACCAGCTTGGTCTTGCTCATCCGGGTGATCACCACGACGTCGAGCAGGCCGTCGTCGAGGACCGCTCCCTCGGTGATCCGGAGGCCTCCGCCGAACGACGGCCCGTTGCCGACGGCCACGAGCATGGCGTCGTGCTCGACGGTCTCGTCGTCGAGCCGGAGGACGTAGGGGATCGGGCGGAACGTGCGCAGCTCCGCGAGCGTCGCGAGGTTGTAGCGCATCTGGCCCCGGGGCCAGGTCATGGCGTTGGCGCGCTCGTTGACGATGGCGTCGAAGCCCGCCGCCAGCACGGTGACGAAGTAGCGGTCGCCGCTGCGGGCCAGGTCGATCGTGCGCCGGCGCGAGGCGATGATCCGGTCCGCGGCCGCGACCGGGTCGGCGCGCGGCAGGTCGAGGTAGCGGGCGACGTCGTTGCCGGTGCCGGCGGGGATCAGGCCGAGGGGTACGCCGGTGCCGGCGACCGCCTGCACGCCGAGGTGCACCAGCCCGTCGCCGCCGCACAGCACCAGCGCCTCGACCCCGTCGGCGACGCAGCCGCGGGCCAGGTCGGAGGCCTCGTCGGCGTCGCGGCCCTGCAGGTTGCGGACCACGAACCCGCTCTCGCGCAGGCGGGCGAGAGCGGCGTCCCGGTGCCGGGCGCCCTTGCCCCTCCCGGACGTGGGATTGGTCAGCAGCGCAATCTCGCGCCCACGCACAGGGTGGTCGGGCGCCGCCGGGTCGTGCATGAGCGCGACCCTATCCCCCGCCTCTAGCCGGTCAGGCGCAGCAGGGCCGCGTAACGGTCCGCGCGTGCTCCCACCGCGCGGGCCAGGCGCCCCAGCGCGTCGAGGACCAGGTCGGGGTCGAAGCCGCTCCCGGGCACCGCGAGGACGACCCGGTCGTCGAGCGAGCCGATGACGACCTGCCCGTGGCGCCATGCCTGGTGCACACGCAGCCGGGTCGCGTCGTCGACCACGGGCTCGGGATAGGCCTCGTCCACGGCCAGCAGGTCACACCCGAGGTCGTCGGCCCCGTCGCCCGTCAGCCGCCCCCGGACCAGGGGACCCGTGCGCAGGCCAGCATCGGAGCGCCACACCACGTCGAGCGTGCCGAGCCACTCGGGCAGGTCGAACGGATCGATGTCGGTGATCGCGGCCTGCATGGGGGCCAGCCTGCCAGAGCCCGGGTCCGGGGCTCAGATCGAGGAGAGCTCGTCGGGGGACAGTCCGGCGTTGGGCGTGTTGCGTGCCCGGCGACGGTCGTTGACCCGGGCGATCGCCTCGGAGATGAAGAACAGCAGCACCATCGGCACCGCCATCAGGGTCATCGTGAAGGGGTCGGCCGACGGCGTCGCCACGGCGGCGAAGATGAACGTGCCGATGATGATCCACGGGCGGTAGGCCTTGAGCGCCGCCCCCTTGACCACCCCGGCGAAGTTGAGCAGCACCACGAAGACCGGGATGTTGAAGGCCAACCCGAAGACGAAGAGCGTCCGGGTGAAGAACTGGAGGTAGTCGTTGAAGTCGATGAGGTTGGTGACGCCGTCGGGGTTGAACCCGATGAGCACCTCCAGCGCGACCGTCAGCGTGAGGTAGCCGAGCACCACGCCGCCGATGAAGAGCGGCCCCGCGACCCCGACGAAGATCCTGGTCATCTTCCGCTCCTGCGCGTACAGCCCGGGGAGCACGAACGCCCAGATCTGGTAGAGCCAGTAGGGAGCGGTCACGATCGCCGCGGCGAACCCGCACAGCGTGAGCCACAGCAGAAGTCCCCCTCCGGCGCCTCGCGTGGTGGCGTTGGTGGTGCCCTCGGGGAGCTGGGCCTGGGCGTCCTCGTAGGGACCGACGACCAGGTCGAGCAGCGCGTGCCGGAACACCAGGGCGACGACCAGGACGACGACGAAGACCACCAGGCTGCGCAGCAGCCGGGCGCGGAACTCACGGAAGTGGTCGGCGAGCGCCATCCGCCCGTCCGGGCCGACGGCGTCCTGCGCCGGACCCTTGAAGAGCCCGACGAGACCGGCGATCCTCACGCCGGTCAGGCGGTGGTGTCGTCGCGCCGCTCGCGGACCACGTCACCCATGGTCTCGTGGCTGGAGACCTCGTGGGTAGCGGCCTCGTTGCGGGCCTCGATCTCGCGCTGCTCGGGCGTGACCGTGGGCTCGGACGACTTGTCGTCGCGCAGGCCCTTGGTCTCCGTCTTGAAGATCCGCAGCGCCTGGCCCGAGCTGCGGGCCAGGTCGGGCAGCTTCGCGGCACCGAACACCAGCACGACGATCGCCAGGATCACCAGCCACTCCAGACCCTGCGGCATACCGACCAGTGGGTTGACCATGAGCTCACTCCGATAAGTGTGGGATTGCGTGGCGGGGATCGTGCTGCGTTCAGCCGAAGTCTACGCCGTCGGCCTGATAGAGGCTGAGGGTTGACCGTGCGGCCGCTGTGAAAGATGCGGCGTAGTGGGCGGGGGCGAGCAGCGTGGCGTGCGGCGCCAGCCGGAAGAGCAGGGACTGGGCCCACTGCTCGCTCGCCACCTCGAGGTCCACCTCGATCGTGTCGTCGGGTCCCGGGCGCTGGGCGGTGACCTGGTAGTACTCGATCACCCACCGGGCGGGCGGGGCGAGGCGGAGCGTGACGGTGGTGGTCTCGGCGTCGGTGAACCAGCCGCCGGTCAGGTCGCGGGCGCGCGCACCCGGGTCGGCGACGGGCGTGTCGAGCTCGGTGGCGGCGAGGATCCGGTCGACCCGGAAGGCGCGGTCGCCCTGCGCGGTGTGGCACCACGCGTCGAGGTAGAGGAGGTCCTCGATGCGCGCCAGCCCGCGCGGGTCGACGACCCGGCGCGACTCCTGGTCGCGGGAGGGGACGTGGTAGCTGATCTCGACCTGGTGCCCGTGCGCGAGGGCGGACTCGAGCACCGGCACCACCGTGCTGCTCTCGAGCGGCGTGGGCGTCACGTGCAGTCGCAGCAGCCCCTCGCCGTCCTGGCCGGCCGCCTCCTCGAGCTTGGCGAGCGTCCGCTCGATCACGTCGCGCGCCTCGTCGGGAGCCGCCTCCACCATCGTGCGCAGCGCCACCACCAGCGACGTCGCCTCGGCCGGGGAGAACCGCACCGGCCGGGCGAGGTAGTCGGCGTTGTCGACCCGGATGATCCGGTCGCCCTCGAGGGCCTCCAGGTCCACCTCGATGAGGTCGCCGGGCAGGCCGGGCGAGAGGCCCGTCATGAAGAGCAGCCGGAGGTCACGCTCGATCTGGTCGGCGTCGGTGCCGAAGTGGGCGGCCGCGTCGTCGAGGCGGACCTCTCCGCGGGCGAGGAGATAGGGCACCAGTGCCAGGAGCCGGGCGACCTGGTCGGGCGCGGTGTCGCCCTGCTGGGTGGTCATGGCTGCGCCTGCGCGACGGCCCGCAGGCGGGAGACGACCTCGTCGCGCAGCGCCTCCGGCGACCGGACGACGACGTCGGCGCCGTAGGTCAGCACCTCATCGGCCAGCTCGTGGACCGGCCCGTGGACCACGACGCTGTCCCAGCCTGCGGGCTCGTCGAGCGGCGTCACGGACTCGGCGCGACGGCGCAGGCCGACGCCGGTCCCCTGCCGCACCCGGACATCGGCGGTGACGGACGGAAAGGACGGCGAGAGGCGGCGGGCGAGCTCGCGTACGTCGGTGCCGGGAGGCACGTCGTACGCCCCGGACTTGCCGCTGGCACGCACGGGACCCACGATCCGGGACAGGCGGAACACGCGCTCGGCGCCCCGGTCGACGTCGTGGCCCACGACGTACCAGCGACCCGAGGAGCGGGCCAGGCCCCACGGCTGCACGCGGCGGGTGGTGGGCTCGGTCTCGCTCGGGCGCTGGTAGGGGAAGCTCACCTGGCGGCGCTTGCCGATGGCGTCCCAGAGGTGTTCGAAGGCCGGCTCGTCGGCTGTGATGGCCGGTGCGACCACCTCGAGGCGCGAGGGGTCGATCTCCACGCCCTGGCCCTTGAGCTTGGCGAGCGCCCGCGTGGTCGCCTTGGCCAGCGTCGCCTGCTGCCAGACCTGTGCTGCGAGGCCGAGCACGGCGGCCTCGTCGGACTCGAAGCGGATCTCGGGCAACGAGGTCTGCTCGGTGGGGATGCGGTAGCCGATCTCGTCGTCGAAGAACGCGTCGGCGCTGCCCACCTCGATCACCGCACCGATCTGGCGCAGGGCGTCCTTGTCACGCTCGAAGGCACGCTCGAACGCCTCGTCCCCCGCGGCGCCGCGCGGGTGCTCGGCGTAGCAGGCCTCGCGGATGGCGTCCTTGCCGATGAAGCGCTTGGCGCCCAGCAGGAGGATGTGCAGGTTCATCAGCCGCTCTGCGCGAGGCTGTGCCATCTGCGGTCTCCCCCTGCCTGCTCGTCGTGCGGTGTCGGTGTGGTGCCAGCTCAGGAGGCGCCGAGGATGTCGACGACGAAGAAGAGCGTGTCGGTGCCCTTGATCCCGGCGTCCGGGTTGCCCTTCTTGCCGTAGCCCTGGGCCGGCGGGATCTCCAGGATGACGCGGGAGCCGACGGTGCGGCCGACCAGACGCTCGTCCCAGCCGGTGATGACCTGGCCGACGCCGATCGGGAACTCGGCCGGGTCCTTGGTGTAGGACTCGTCGAAGGGCTTCTCCGCGTCGTAGACCTGCCCGAGGTAGTCGACCGTGATGGTCTGACCCTTCTTGACGACGGCGCCGTCGCCCTTGATCAGCGTGGTGCCGATGAGCTTGCCGCTCGGAGTGTGCGCGTCGGTGAAGTCGAGGCCCGTGATCACGCCGTCGGTCTCGATGAGGGTGGGCGCCCAGCCGGCGGGCTTCTTCTCCTCGCCCTGCGGGCCGTCGAGGGTCGGGATCGTGTCGGCCCGGCCGAGGATGTCGACCACGAACAGCACGGCGTCCTTGTTGCCGATCCCGATCTGCGGGTTGCCCGCGTCGCCGTAGGCGTCCTCCGCGGACGTGAGCACCGCGACCCGGTCGCCGACCTTGTGCCCGATGATCGCGTCGCGCAGGGGCTTGAGCACCTCCGCGGTGAGCTCGACCGACTGGGGTGTGCCGTCCTTGGTGAAGGTGCTGGTCGCCTCCTCCTCGGTGAAGCCGTTGCCGATCCAGAAGTTGGCGGAGGCGGTGTCGCCGTCGGCGACGGTCTCCCCGTCGCCCTCGATGATGACCTCGGTCTCGGCCTTCGACCCGTCGAGTCGCCCGTCGAAGGTGACCTTGGGCTCCTCGCCCTGCTTGCCCTCGATCGTGACCGAGCTCAGGGACTTGCCACCCGACTCGGGGTCGCTGTCACCGGAACCGCACGCGGCGAGTCCGAGGAGGCTGAGGGCGAGGACACCGCTGAGGGCGGCGGAACGTACACGGGACACAGGTTCACCTAAACGATCGACGGAGTTGCCGGGTCACCCTATCCAGCGACACCCACTCGTGGCGCCGCGACACCTGACCTGTGCATGTCCGGCGGGGTCGGCGAGACGTCACATGCCGTCGATGAGGCGCTGCACCCGCTCGTCGTACGCCTTGAACGGGTCCTTGCAGAGCACGGTGCGCTGCGCCTGGTCGTTGAGCTTGAGGTGCACCCAGTCCACGGTGAAGTCGCGCCGGCGCTCCTGGGCCTTGCGGATGAACTCGCCGCGCAGCCGGGCGCGGGTGTTCTGGGGCGGCACGCTCTTGGCCTCGAAGATCTTGAGGTCGGTGGTGACGCGGGCGACGGCACCGCGCTTCTCGAGGAGGTAGTAGAGACCACGGCCGCGATGGATGTCGTGGTAGGCGAGGTCGAGCTGCGCGATGCGGGCGTCACCGAGCGAGAGCCCGTGCTTGGCGCGGTAGCGCTCGATCAGCTTCCACTTGATCACCCAGTCGATCTCGCGGTCGACGAGGCCGAGGTCGTCGGACTCGACGGCCTTGAGCCCGCGCTCCCACAGGTCGAGCGCCCGCTCGATCGTGGGGGTGGAGATCTGGCGCCGGTCGACGAAGTCGCGCGCCTTGCCGAGGTACTCGGACTGGATCTCCAGCGCGCTGGCCTCGCGGCCGTTGGCCAGGCGCACCTTGCGCTGGCCCGTCGGGTCGTGGCTGATCTCACGGATGGCGCGGATCGGGTTCTCCATGGTGAGGTCGCGCATCACCACGCCCTCCTCGATCATCCGCAGCACGAGGTCGCAGGAGGCCACCTTGAGCATGGTGGTGGTCTCGCTCATGTTGGAGTCGCCGACGATCACGTGCAGGCGGCGGAAGCGCTCGGCGTCGGCGTGCGGCTCGTCGCGGGTGTTGATGATCGGGCGGCTGCGCGTGGTCGCGCTGCTCACGCCCTCCCAGATGTGCTCCGCGCGCTGGCTGACGCTGTAGCTCGCGCCGCGCGGGGTCTGGGTGATCTTGCCGGCGCCGACGATGATCTGGCGGGTCACCAGGAACGGGATCAGCACGTCGGCCAGGCGGGAGAACTCCCCGGCTCGCCCGACGAGGTAGTTCTCGTGACAGCCGTAGGAGTTGCCGGCGGAGTCGGTGTTGTTCTTGAAGAGATAGATCTCGCCGGCGATGCCCTCGTCGTGCAGCCGTTGCTCGGCGTCCAGGAGCAGCCCCTCCAGGACCCGCTCCCCCGCCTTGTCGTGGGTGACCAGCTCGATGACGTCGTCGCACTCCGGCGTGGCGTACTCCGGGTGGCTGCCGACGTCGAGGTAGAGCCGGGCGCCGTTGCGCAGGAACACGTTGCTGCTGCGGCCCCAGCTGACGACCTTGCGGAACAGGTAGCGCGCGACCTCGTCGGGGCTCAGGCGGCGCTGGCCCTTGAACGTGCACGTCACGCCGTACTCGTTCTCGATGCCGAAGTTCCGCCGGTCCACAGGCTCAGCCTAGGCGGACCTCGGTGAAACCGGTCGCGAACCGCCGGTCGCCTCGTGCCTCGGGCGCTGCGGTTTGGGACCAAACCGCAAGAAATCGGTGCAGGATCATGAGGTCTTCGCCCAATCGACGACTCCGTTGGTCCGTCGCCACCGGTTCATCACCCGCTGGCGTCCCCGCTCGGAGTACAGCGAGTTGTCGACGCGCCGACGCCACGCCGCCAACCGCCGCGGCAGGTGTGGCCGTCCCAGCGCTCGGTCGATCTCGTGCATGACCACTGCCGGATGGTTGAGCAGGTCGTCGAGGACGAACCCGCGTCGGACGTACGGCGTCCCGGTCAGCGCCCGCTCCCGTCGCAGGTCCTTCCGGTGCTGGTCCTGGTCCCGGTGGTAGGCCCCGTCGTACTCGTGCACGAACGTCGTGCCCTGGACCACCAGGTCGGCGCGACCGATCGACGTGCCCCGGTCGTCGAACAACTCGACCTGGGGCTGCACCGGGACTTCGATCGCCTCGTGGAAGAGACGCAGCACCGACTCGCCGGCCGACTCGCAGCGGTGCGTCGACAGGTTGTACGCCGCCCGCAGCACCCGCACCCCCGGTCGTCGACTGGCCAGCAGCGCTTCCATCCGCCCTCGATCGAGATCGCCCTTCTCGAGCGCCGAGTCGATCATGATCACCAGGTCGAGGACGCCGAGGTCCCGTGCGGCGCGGAGCAGGATCTCCTCAGGAGCGTCGACGGGCAGGCCGTGTCGCTTGCCGGTCGGTGCCCTGTCAGTCAGCAGTCGCGAACAGATCAACCCGTGCCGTCGCGGCCGCTCGTCACGCTGGTCGACCGCGGCGAAGACCGGGACCTGCTCCGGGAGCTGTGGGAGCCGCCAGCCCATGAGCCGGGCGCCGGTGAGATGCGTGAAGACGGCGGAATGGGGCAGCACGAGGAGATAGGCGCGCAGCTCGCGATGAAACTCCTCGTCCTCACTGAGGTCGTCGCGGAGCACCAGGAACAGCCCGTGGCTGACCCGTCGGTGTCCCGCCAGCCTGACCTCGCCGCGGATCGGTGCGTCCTTGTCGTCCATGACTCTGACCCTGCGCCTCGCGCCACCGACCGAAACGGCGGCACGTTGCGCCTGTGGACAACCGCCCGCAGGCGTCAGCGCCCCGCGGTTTGGTCCCAAACCGCAGGAGATCTGGCCGCAAACATGCGGTTTGGGACCAAACCGCAGCAGACGGCGGCCGGAGACAGGTGTCAGCTCACGGGCGGTGCGACCGGCGGGTCACCGCCGGCTGCGTCATCACCGGACAGGGACGGCGTCGAGGAGGAGGCTTCCGGCTCGGGTGCGTGGACGGCGGGACCGCGCTCGCCGAGCAGCTCCTCGAGCCGGGCGGGGCGGATCCGGCTGAACTTCCG
>NZ_JAOPWY010000025.1 GCF_025965415.1 Nocardioides sp. | reverse complement strand
CCGAGGCGCTGTCCTACTACTTCATGGGCAAGGACAACATCGTCTTCCACTCGCAGATCTGGCCGGCCGAGCTGCTGGCCTACAACGGGCAGGGCTCACGCGGCGGGGAGCCGGGGACCTACGGACTGCTCAACCTGCCCACCGAGGTGGTCTCCTCGGAGTACCTCACGATGGGCGACCAGCAGTTCTCCACCTCGCGCGGCCACGTGCTCTACGTCGGCGACTTCCTGGCCCGCTACGGCCCCGACGCGCTGCGCTACTTCATCTGCGCGGCCGGCCCCGAGACCTCCGACGCGGCCTTCACGTGGGCCGACTTCGTCACCCGCAACAACTCCGAGCTGGTGGCCGGCTGGGGCAACCTGGTCAACCGCACCGCCACGATGGTCGCCAAGAGCTTCGGCGAGATCCCGCCCTGCGGTGACCTCGAGGAGGTCGACGAGGCGGTCCTGGCCGCCGTACGCGCCGGCTTCGAGTCGGTCGGGGACCTGCTCGGTCGCCACCGGCTGCGCGCGGCGACCGCCGAGGCGATGCGGATCGTCGGCGAGGTGAACAAGTACCTCACCGTCACCGAGCCCTACAAGATGAAGGATGAGGCGCAGCGCGAGCGGCTGGCGACCGTCCTGCACGTCGCCCTCCAGTGCGTCAGCGACTGCAACACCCTCCTGTCGCCGTTCCTCCCGCACGCCGCCAACAAGGTGCACCGGGTGCTGGGCGGCGAGGGTGAGTTCGTGCCGATGCCGCGCATCGAGGAGGTGGACGAGCTCGACCCCGACAACGGCGCCGGGCTGGTCTCCTACCCCGTCATCACCGGTGACTACACCGCCACCCCGCGGTGGGAGTCGCGCCCGGTCAGCGTGGGGGCGAGGATCGAGAAGCCGACCCCGGTCTTCACCAAGCTCGACCCGGCCGTCATCGACGAGGAGCTCGCCCGCGTCGGTGGGTGAGTGCTCGGTGGGGCCGCCCTAGGCTGGCCCCATGGACGCCGAGAACCCTGCTGCCCACGCCGCCGAGATGCACCTGCCCCGCTTCGTGGTGAAGCAGAAGCTCACCTTGATGATCAACCGCTACGAGATCTCCGAGTCCGACGAGGCCGGCAACCCGACCCGCCTGATGGCGCTGGCCGAGCAGAAGCGGATGGCCTTCAAGGAGCAGGTGACCTTCTACTCCGACGCCAGCAAGACGCGGCCCGTGTTCGGCTTCAAGGCGCGCCGCAAGCTCGACCTCAACGCCGGCTACGACATCACCGACGAGGGCGGCGCCCAGATCGGCTTCTTCCGCAAGGACTTCGGCGCCTCGCTCCTGCGCTCCACCTTCCACCTCGAGGGCCCCGGCTACACCGGCACCGGCCGGGAGCGCAACCAGGTCGTCGGCCTGCTGCGCCGCTTCACCGACGTCTAATTCATCCCGATCCACTTCGACTTCGTCGACGCCGCGGGACAGCCGCTCTTCTCGGTCGAGCGCAAGATGTCGATCGGCGACCGCTACCGGGTCACCGTGCCCGACCAACGCGTCGACTTCCGGGTCGCGGCCGCCGTCGCGGTCGGCCTCGACGCCCTGATGTCGCGCTGATCCCACGGAGGCCCATCGTGATCTACCCCGAGGTCCGCGCCGCCATCGAGGCCGACGACAGCCCCGACCTCAGTGCGCCCGGCTTCGACGTCGCCGCGCACCGCGAGGAGGTGCGCCTCGCCAACCTGCGCGAGCCCCGCGAGGACGTCGCCTCGGTCGAGGACGTCGACGCGCACGGCGTCAGGTGCCGCCTCTACACCCCGGTCGACCCGCTGCCCGGGCTGGTCGTGCATGCCCACGGCGGCGGCTTCGTGCTCAACGACATCGACGTGCACGACGCGGTGTGCCGCCGGTTCACCAACCGGGTCCGGCGGCCGGTCCTCAGCGTCGACTACCGCCGCCCACCCGAGCACCCGTTCCCCGCCGCCCCCGACGACCTCGACACCGTCGTCGGCTGGCTGCGCCGCGTGGGGCCACCGGGGCCGTACGCCGCCCACGGCGACTCCGCCGGCGCCAACCTCGCCCTCGTCGCGGCGCTGCGCAACCCGGGCTTCTTCGGTGTGGTCGCGCTCGTCTACCCGTTCCTCGACCCTCACAACGCGTTCCCGTCGTGGGCCGAGGGCGCGGCCTCGGGCTTCGACCCGGCCGAGGCCACCTGGTACTGGGAGCAGTACGCCCGCACCGAGGCCGACTACGACGACCCCGACCTCGCGCCGCTGCGCTCCGACCGGCTCCACACCCTGCCACCGACGTTCGTGGCGACCGCCGAGCACGACCCGCTGCGCGACGAGGGGGAGGAGCTCGCCCGGCTGGTGGCCGAGACCGGGGTGGAGACCGTCGCCATCCGCTGCCTCGGACAGACCCACGGCTTCTGGCGGCACGCCCGGTTCGCGGCGTCCGAGCCGCTGGTGCGCCAGGTCGCGGGCTGGGTCGACCAGCACCTCACCTGAGCGTCTGGAACACTTTTCCCATGCGCGTTCACCTGGGCTCCGACCATGCCGGCCTCGAACTGAAGGACCACCTCACGACGTGGCTGCTCGACCACGACTACGAGGTCGTCGACCACGGGCCGTTCGTCTACGACGCCCTCGACGACTACCCCTGCTTCTGCCTGCGGGCGGCCGAGGGAGTCGCCGGCGACCGCGCGGAGGGGCTCGACAGCATGGGCGTGGTCATCGGGGGCTCGGGCAACGGCGAGCAGATCTCCGCCAACAAGGTCGAGGGGATCCGCTGCGCCCTCGCGTGGTCGGAGGAGACCGCGGCGCTCGCCCGCGAGCACAACGACGCCAACGTCGTCTCCGTCGGTGGCCGGATGCACTCCCTGGACGACATGACCCGGTTCGTCGAGGTCTTCCTCACCACCCCGTTCTCGGGCGACGAGCGCCACCTCCGCCGGATCGCCCAGGTCTCGGTCTACGACGCGACCAAGGAGCTGCCCGACCTGCCCGAGTCCGCACTGCGCGGGCCGGATGCCTGAGGGACACACCCTCCGCCGGCTCGCCGACGACCTGGGTGCGGCGTTCGCCGGCCGCGTGGTCCGGGTGAGCTCACCGCAGGGGCGCTTCTCCGCGGACGCCGAGCAACTGGACGGCTCGCGGGTGCTGGGCGCCGACTCCGCCGGCAAGCACCTGTTCGTGGAGTTCGACGGCGAGCGCTTCGTCCACGTCCATCTCGGACTCATCGGCTCGTTCGACGTCCACGCGGGTGTCGAGCACGTGCCCGACCCCGTCGGGCAGGTGCGGCTCCGGCTGGTGACCGCCGGGTCGGACGACCCGCGCGGGACGTCGTACGCCGACCTGCGGGGCGCCATCCTGTGCGACCTGGTCGGTCCGGCCCGGCGGACGGAGATCCTCGGCAGGCTCGGCCCCGACCCGCTGCGCCCCGATGCCGATCCCGGTCTCGCGTGGCGGCGGATCTCGCGCAGCCACCGAGCGATCGGCGACCTGCTCATGGACCAGAAGGTCCTCGCCGGGGTGGGCAACGTCTATCGCGCCGAGGTGCTCTTCCGCCACCGCATCCACCCGCTGCGCCCGGGCAACACCCTGCGCATCGGCCAGTGGCGCGCGATGTGGGCCGACCTGGTCGAGCTGATGGGCGAGGGGGTGCGGTCCGGGCGGATCGACACGGTGCGGCCCGAGCACACCCCGGAGGCCATGGGCCGGCCGCCGCGCAAGGACGACCACGGGGGAGACTACGTCTACCGGCGTACCGCGATGCCGTGCCTGGTGTGCGGCTCGACCGTGCGCACGGGCGAGCTCGTCGGACGCAACATCTTCTGGTGTCCGCGATGTCAGCCCACGTTCCGCTCCCGCGCCGTAGAGTCGTCGCCCAAGGACACGGCCACGTCGCGAGGAGCTCGACCATGAGTTCTTCCCCGACGCAGCGAGGCCAGGGCGCCGACGTCGGCCAGCGGCTCGAGGGGCTGCTCAACCGGGTGGTGCCGCGCGGGTCGCGGATCCTGGTGCTGCTGGTGCTCTCCACGGTGGCGATCGGGTTCGCGATCTGGCTGTTCTCCGGCTACGCGCCCCTGGTCGGCCTGCTGGTCCCGCTGGTGGTGTCGAGCCTCATGCTCGGCCCGCGCCAGCTGCCGTGGTTCGTGGTGTTCGACCTGCTCGTGCTCGCCGTGGTCGTGCCGAGCCAGACCATCACCGTCCGCACGGCCGTCGCCGTCGTCATCATCTTCGGACTCGGCTTCATCGTGCTGCTCTCGTCCTTCCGGCGCTCGCGCCTCGGGGTGGCGGGCATCCAGGGCGAGATGATGTTCATCGACCTGCGCGACCGCATCCTGCGCCAGGGCGGCATCCCCGCGCTGCCCGAGGACTGGTACGCCGCCGCGGAGCTCCGCTCGGCGGGAGGCACTCCCTTCGCGGGCGACTTCGTCGTCGCCTCGCGGGTCGGCGACCGCCTCGAGGTGGCGGTGGTGGACGTCTCCGGCAAGGGCCAGGGTGCCGGCACGCGTGCACTGCTGCTCTCCGGCGCGATCGGGGGCCTGCTCAGCGCCGTCCCGCCGGCCGACTTCCTCGCGGCGGCCAACACCTTCCTGCTCCGGCAGGACTGGGAGGAGGGGTTCGCGACCGCGATCCACCTCTCCCTCGACCTCACGACCGGCCGCTACGACCTGCGCAGCGCCGGGCACCCGCCGGCCGCCCTCCGCCACGCCGGATCGGGACGGTGGGAGGTGGTGGAGTCCGAGGGCCCGATCCTCGGCCTCATCGACGGGACGACGTACGCCGCCGCGTCCGGCCAGATGCTCCCCGGCGACGCCCTCCTGCTCTACACCGACGGCATGGTCGAGACCCGCACCCGGGACATCGGCTCGGGCATCGACAGGATGCTCGGCCAGGCCGAACGCCTGCTCCGCGGGGAGTTCGAGGGGGGCGCCGCCCGGCTCATCGACGCCATCGGGTCGCGCAACGACGACCGCGCGCTGCTCCTGGTCCACCGGCGCTGACGGCGTACGAGCCGGTTGGGGCGCACGCTCCAGCGTGTGGCACCATGACTCCCGCAGCGGCGACGACCTCGTCGTCAGCACGCGCGGATGTAGCTCAATGGTAGAGCCCCAGTCTTCCAAACTGGCTACGCGGGTTCGATTCCCGTCATCCGCTCCAAGCAGGCTCCGCGCCGCCGATCCGGCGGCGTCGGCGCCCGTTTGGCGGGGCGTAGCGTAGTGGCTAGCGCGCCTGCTTTGGGAGCAGGAGACCGCAGGTTCGAGTCCTGTCGCCCCGACCGCGGTGCCCCCGCGAGGGCGTGATTCGGCCTCAGCCCCGGGCGTCGATAGACTGATGAGGTTTGCGGTCGCCGGGCCCTGCCCGCCCCGCCCTCACCACCCCCGTCCCACCTCCACGTTCCCCCGTGGACGTCCCATGACCTTCAGCATCAGGAGACATTTGTGAAGAGCGCCGTCGAGACCTTGAGCCCGACCCGGGCCAAGCTGACCGTCGAGGTGCCCTTCGAGGAGCTCAAGCCGAGCCTCGACGCGGCCTACCAGAAGATCGCGCAGCAGATCAACGTCCCGGGCTTCCGCCGCGGCAAGGTTCCGCCAGCGGTCATCGACCGCCAGGTCGGTCGCGGCCCGGTGCTCGACGAGGCGATCAACGCCGTCGTGCCGCAGTCCTACATGGCCGCGCTCCAGGAGCACGACCTGGAGCCGCTGGCCCAGCCGGAGATCGAGGTGACGAAGTTCGAGGACAACGAGTCCCTCGAGTTCACCGCCGAGGTCGACGTCAAGCCCGACTTCGAGCTGCCCGCCTACGACGGCCTCGAGGCCAGCGTCGAGGACATCGAGATCTCCGACGCCGACGTCGACGAGCAGGTCGAGGCGCTCCGTGAGCGCTTCGGCACCCTCGTGCCGGTCGAGCGCGCGGCCGCCGACGGCGACTTCGTGACGATCGACCTCGTGGCCGCCAAGGAGGGCGAGACGGTCGAGGGTGGCGAGGTCACCGGCATGTCCTACAAGGTCGGCCGCGGCGGCATGATCGACGGCCTCGACGAGGCGCTGGTCGGCCTGAGCGCCGGCGACGAGGCGACCTTCGACTCCGAGCTCGTCGGTGGCGACCTGGTCGGCGAGCCGGTCCAGGTGACGGTCAAGGTGACCGCGGTCCAGGAGCAGCAGCTCCCCGAGTACGACGACGAGTTCGCCCAGCTCGCCTCCGAGTTCGACACCGTCGACGAGCTGACGGCCGACGTGCGCGAGCGCCTCGGTCGCGGCAAGCGCCTCGAGCAGGCCGCGGCCGCCCGTGACGCCGTCCTCGAGGCCCTGCTCGAGAAGGTCGAGATCCCGCTTCCCGAGGTCATGGTCACCGACGAGCTCAACGCGCGTCGCCAGAACGTCGAGCAG
Organism: Nocardioides sp.; assembly: GCF_025965415.1. Lineage (GTDB taxonomy): Bacteria > Actinomycetota > Actinomycetes > Propionibacteriales > Nocardioidaceae > Nocardioides. The sequence goes on along the minus strand of NZ_JAOPWY010000025.1, from coordinate 2,814 downwards.
CAGCTCGGCTTCGCCGGCATCACCATGGAGAAGTACCTCGAGGACGAGGGCCAGACCCAGGAGGAGTTCGAGGCCGACCTCGAGCGCCGGGTCCGCGACGCGGTCGCCGCGCAGTTCATCCTCGACAAGGTCGCCAAGAAGGAGGAGTTCGGCATCGAGCAGGCCGAGCTCTCCGAGCACCTCGTGCGGCGCGCCCAGCAGTCCGGCCAGGACCCGCAGGAGTTCGCCAACCACATGTTCGAGCACAACCACATCCCCGACCTCGTGCAGGAGATCCTGCGCGGCAAGGCGCTGGCGACGATCGTGGAGTCCGCGACCGTCACCGACGCCTCGGGCAACGTGGTCGAGCTCAAGAACCTGCGTCCCGACGGCACCATCGGCGAGCCGGTCGAGGAGACCGTCGCCGAGACCGAGACCGAGACCGAGACCGAGCCCGAGGGCGACGACGAGGCCTGACCTCCGCCCACCTGCACCACGCGACCGGCGTCCATCCCTGCAGGGGTGGGCGCCGGTCGGCGTTGTGCGCCTCAGGCCGCGGGTTCGGTGCGGGCCAGGACGTCGAGCGCGTAGCGGGCGATGCCGGCCCGCTGCCTCACCCAGTGGTCGAAGGCGGCCGCGTCCCCGTCGAGGTGCGCAGGGACCTCGGTGGGCAGGCTCGGCAGGCCGTTGAAGAGCACCAGGCTCACCGCGTGACCCCGCCGGACCTCCTCCACGGGCACCTCGAGCCCCTCGTCGGCCAGCCCCGCGTCGTACGCCCTCACGCACGCCTCGGCGCGCTCGGGCAGGTCGTCGACGTCGTGCTTGCCGATCTGGACGTCGCCGACCAGCAGCTGGGAGAGGTCGAAGCCCACGGGCTGCGGGCGCCAGAACCCGAAGTCGATCAGCGTGAAGCCGGGATCGCCCTCGCGGCGGAGCAGGTTGTTGGGGCAGGCGTCCCCGTGGGCGGCGAGGTGTCGCAGGCGGGTGAACTCGCCCGCCAGCGCGTCGAGGTGCTGGGCCGCGGCGGTCAGAGGGTCGCGGAGGCCCGCGAAGTGCTCCGCGACGGCCGGGTGCTCCCACGTGGCGTCGTCGTCCAGCCCCGGCAGCACGGTGTAGGCGAGGCGGCCGGCCACGAAGTTGTCGATGTGCCAGTGCTGCGGGTCGATCGCGGCGAGCGGGGCGACCGCGGGACTGCCGGAGAGGCGGCCCAGCAACCGTGCGGCCCGCACGCTGTCGTCGTACGTCCAGCGGACGGGGTCGCAGTCCACGGCCTCCAGCCACAGCACCGCGGTCTGGTCCTCGCGCTCGTCGATGCGCAGGCCGCGAGGCATCGCGAAGCCGTCGGGGAGGCGCTCTGCGAGGTCGGAGGCGTAGAGCAGCGGCTCGGCGCGCCAGGGGAGGGAGTCGGCCGCCCACTCGCCCACCTCGGGCGGGACGAAGGCGAAGGCGGGGGAGTGGCGCCAGTGGTGCACCCGCTTGACGAACAGCGTGAACGGGCGCGCTCCGTCGCCGGCGTCCGCGTGGCCCCGCACCCAGGTCCGGGCGCCGGTCAGGATCGAGGGGACGTCGTAGTCGACGGTCTCCGCCGCCGAGTCCTCCAGCGTGACCGCGGGCACCCCCCACAGGTCCGCCACGATCGCCGCCAGCTCGGCGTCAGTCACGTCGTCGGCTCCCAGCACCTCACGGCGGTGCGCCGCGGTGCCCGCATCCGTGAGAGTTGCTTTCATGACAAGAAAAGGTAAGTTGCTTTCATGTCTGCTGTCAACCGTCTGCCGGCGATCGAGCCGCACCTGCCCATGCTGATGGGGATGATCTTCGGACGTCTCCGCGAACGGCTCGCCGAGGAGGCGCCGGAGCTGCGCCCCTCGCAGCTGCGCGTCCTGGAGTGGCTGCCGCCGGAGGGATTGACGATCAGCGAGCTGGCCGAGTGCGCGGAGATGACCACGCAGGGGTGCGGGCAGTTCGTCCGACAGCTCGCGGCGCTCGGCATGGTGGAGGTGGCCGTCGCCGACCACGACGCGCGCGCCCGGCGCGTGGTCATCACGCCCCGCGGCCGGGAGGCGGTCGCCCGGGCGACGGCGGTGCTGCGGGCGTGCGACGAGGAGTGGGCGGAGCGGGTCGGCGCGGAGCGCTACCGCGTGTTCCGCGAGGTCCTCGGGGAGGTCGCCCTCGGCTGAGCAGGGAGGGTGGACCCCGGCGTCGGCCGTGGAATCCGCTGTGGGCGAACAGGGTGGGTCACCGCGTGGAAGTGTCCGACCTTCCGGCTAGTGTCGCAAGCGTGAACCAGAACTCCAGCCCAGCCCTCTCGCCCGAGATGAACGGCGCAGGTGGGATGTATGGCCTCGACGACCACATCTACCAGCGCCTCCTCCGCGAGCGCATCGTCTTCCTCGGCTCGGAGGTGCGCGACCAGAACGCCAATGCGATCTGCGCGCAGCTCCTCCTGCTCTCCGCAGAGGACCCCGAGGCCGACATCTTCCTGCACATCAACAGCCCCGGCGGCTCGGTCGACGCCGGCATGGCGATCTACGACACGATGAACTACATCCCCAACGACGTGGCGACCGTCGGCATGGGCCTGGCCGCCTCCATGGGCCAGTTCCTGCTGTGCGCCGGCGCGGCGGGCAAGCGCTATGCCCTGCCCCACGCGCGGATCATGATGCACCAGCCGTCGGGCGGCATGGGCGGCTCGGCCTCGGACATCAAGATCCAGGCGCAGCAGTCGCTGCACATCAAGAAGGTGCTGTTCGAGCTGATCGCCCAGCACACCGGCCAGCCGCTCGCGCAGGTCGAGACCGACGCCGACCGCGACCGCTGGTTCACCGCCCCCGAGGC
>NZ_JAOPWY010000185.1 GCF_025965415.1 Nocardioides sp. | reverse complement strand
GTCGGTGGCGCCGAGGGCCCGCAGCCCGAGGTCGGCGGGGTGGTTGCGGAGCAGGAGCAGGACCAGCGGGATCACGGCCAGGGCGGCGGCCGCGGCCAGCAGCGCCGCCGTACGCCAGCCGTGGTGGGTCGCGAGCCACGCGACGACGGGCAGGAAGATCAGCTGGCCGGTCGCGTTGCCCGCGGTGAGGATGCCGCTGACCAGGCCGCGGCGCGCGACGAACCAGCGACTCGTGATCGTCGCGACGAAAGCCATCGACATCGAGCCGGTGCCCAGGCCCACCAGCAGGCCCCAGCACAGGATCAGCTGCCAGGGCTCGGACATGAAGACGGTCAGCCCGCTGCCGACGGAGACCATGAGGAGCGCGAAGGTGACGACCGGGCGGACGCCGAAGCGGTCCATCAGCGCCGCCGCGAACGGCGACATCAGGCCGAAGAGCATCAGGTTGAGCGACACCGCCGAGCCGATCAGGCCGTGGGACCAGCCGAACTCCTCGTGCAGGGGCTCGATCAGCACGCCGGGCACGGAGCGGAAGGCCGCGGCGCCGACGAGGGTCACGAACGCGACGGCCGCGACGACCCAGGCCCAGTGCAGGCCCTCGGGGCGGCCCGCGGGTCCCGGGGATGCGGGCGTGGAGGCGCTGGTCGTCGTCACGCGGACCAGTGTGGTGCACCGCCGTCACCGTCCACGAGTGGCCGAAATGCCAACATGTGCAAGGATTCGGCCATGCACTCACCGCACCGCGTCGTCGTGCTCGCGATCCCCCCGGTGATCGGCTACGACCTGACGATTCCGCCGCAGGTCCTCGGCGAGGCCGTGGACGACGACGGCCGCCTGCTCTACGACGTCCGGGTCGTCAGCGTCGACGGTGCCCCGGTGACCGCGACCCGGGGCTACGCCATCGCCCCCTCGGCCGGGCCCGAGGCCCTCGTCACCGCCGAGACCGTCATCGTCCCCGGCACCCAGGTCGCGGGTCCGCGCCGCGAGGGCACGCTCCCCGACGACCTTCGTGCCGCGCTCGCGTCCGTGCCCGCCGGCGCGCGGTGGGTCTCCATCTGCACCGGGGCCTTCGTGCTCGCCGCGGCCGGGATCCTCGACGGGCACCGTGCGACGACCCACTGGAAGTACGCCGACGACTTCCGCCGCCTCTACCCCGCCGCCGCGCTCGACGAGGACGTCCTCTTCACCGACGACGGCCGGGTGCTGACGTCGGCGGGGCTCAGCGCCGGCATCGACCTCTGCCTGCACCTCGTGCGCCGCGACCACGGCACCGCCGTCGCCAACGCGGTCGCCCGCCACATGGTCGTGCCGCCCTGGCGCGACGGCGGCCAGGCGCAGTTCATCGAGCGCCACGTGCCGGGCCGCGCGGACGAGACCACCGGCGACGTACGCGCCTGGGCCCAGGCCCACCTCCACCGCCCGCTCGACGTGACGACCCTGGCACTGCAGGCGTCGATGAGCGTGCGCACCTTCACCCGCCGCTTCCGCGAGGAGACCGGTCAGTCCCCCGGAGCGTGGGTCGCCCAGCAGCGGGTCCGCCACGCCCAGCACCTGCTCGAGTCCACCGACCTGCCGGTGGACCAGGTCGCGGCGCAGGCCGGGATGGGCACCGCCGCGTCGCTGCGCCAGCACCTGCGGGCGAGTGTCGGGGTCTCGCCCTCGGCCTATCGGCGTACGTTCCGGGGCTGAGGTCTACGGACTTCGACGCGCTCGTTCCTCGCGTGGTCCTACGCGTGATGTCGGTGGTCGCCCCCATGCTGGATCCATGGACACCTTCCCCCTCCTGCTGGTCCTGGCCCTGGTGCTCGCGATCGGTCTCGCGCTGGGCGCACTGATCGGTGTGCTCTGGGCGCGCAGCCGCTCCGCCGACGACCCGGCCATGGCGGCCCTGCAGCAGCGCGTGGCCGAGCACGCCGTCGTCCAGGACGGCCTCGACCGGCTCCAGGACCAGCTCAGCGACCTCGCGCACGACCGGGTCGCCTGGCAGGCCCAGCTCCACCAGCAGGTGGCCGACATGCGCCACTCCACCGAGACCCTGCGGCGCGAGACCACCACCCTCGCGACGGCGCTGCGCAAGCCGCAGGTGCGCGGGCAGTGGGGCGAGCTGCACCTGCGCCGCACCGTCGAGCTCGCCGGCCTCGTCGACCACTGCGACTTCGCCGAGCAGGTCCGCATCGACGACGGGCGGCTGCGCCCCGACCTGGTGGTCACGCTCGCCGGCGGCCGCACGATCGCCGTCGACGCCAAGGCGCCGCTGGCGGCCTTCCTCGACCTGACCGGCTCCGACGACCCGGCCGAGCACGACGGGGCCCTCACCAGGCTCGGCGAGCACATGCGCACGCACATCGGCGACCTCGGCTCCCGGCGCTACTGGGAGGCGCTGCCGGGCACGCCCGAGTTCGTGGTGCTGTTCGTGCCGGGTGAGGCGATCCTCCAGGCCGCGCTGCAAGCCGTGCCCGACCTCGTCGAGCAGGCAGCCGCCAAGAACGTCGTCCTCGCCACCCCGTCGACGCTGATCGCGCTGCTGCGCACCGTCGCCCAGGGCTGGCAGCACGAGGTCCTCAACGCCCAGGCCCACGAGGTGCAGCGGCTGGGGCAGGAGCTGCACGCGCGCCTGGCCTCGATGTCCGGCCACCTCGACCGGGTCGGTCGCTCGCTCAACGCCAGCGTGGTGGCCTACAACCAGGCGATGGGCTCGCTCGAGGGCCGGGTGCTGGTCTCCGCGCGCCGCTTCGCCGACCTCGGCGTGACCTCCGAGCCGCTCGCCGAGCCACGCCAGGTCGAGACCGTCCCGCGGTCCCTGGCCGCCCCCGAGCTGACCGCCACCGAGCTGACCGCCCTCGACGGCCTCGGGAGCATCACTGACGACCCCACGCTCGACGACCTGCTCGCCCAGCAGGCGGATCACCCTCCGGCGCGCCGCGCCGAGGGTGCCTGAGGTCGGTCCTAGGTTGAGGGACGTGACTCAGGCGGAGGCGTTCTGGGAGGTCGGGCGCGAGCCCGGCCGGCAGGTGGTGACCCTCGGCATCGCCGTCACGCTCACCGCGGTCACCATCGACGTGCTGCTCGTCGGCCGCCTGACGCTGTTCTTCGACCTGTGCTTCATGGTGCTCTGCCTGGGCCTGGCCGCGCTGGTGCGCCGTCGCGACTTCTTCCTGGTGGCACTGCTGCCGCCGGTGCTGATGACGGCGGTCTTCGGCTTCATCGCCCTGGTCGCCCGCGGCGCGATCGCCGATCCCGCCGACAGCGTCCTGCAGGCCGTCGTCTCGGGCGTCGCCACCCACGGCATCGCCCTGTTCATCGGCTACGCCCTGTGCCTGTGCTGGCTCGCCTGGCGGCTGCACCGCGAGGGCGAGGCCGACATGGCCACCGAGCTGAGTCGCGAGCTCGGCCAGTCCGCCGGCTGAGCCGCCGTCCTCGGACCGTCAGGCCTCGAAGCGCTCGGGATCGCCCGCCCCACGTCGTACGACGACGGGCTCGGCCTCCGACCAGTCGATCACCGTGGTCGGCTCGGCGGTCACCTCGCCGGACTCCACGACGATGTCGACCACGTGGACGAGGTCCTCCTTGATCTCCCAGCCCATCGTCCGCGCCTCGGTCTCGCCGGGCAGGATCAGCGTGCTGGTGAGCATCGGCTCGCCGAGCTCCTCGAGCAGCGCGCAGACGAGCGTGTGGTCGGGGATGCGCACGCCGACGGTGCGCTTCTTGGGGTGCATCAGCCGCTTGGGCACCTCACCGGTCGCCGGGAGGATGAAGGTGTAGGGCCCCGGGGTGGCCGCCTTGATCGCACGGAAGGCGGCGTTGTCGACGTGGACGAACTGCCCGAGCTGGGAGAAGTCCTTGCACATCAAGGTGAAGTGGTGGCGGTCGTCGAGCTCGCGGATCCGGAGGATCCGGTCGCGGCCGGCACGGTTGCCGAGCTGGGCACCGAGGGCGTAGCCGGAGTCGGTCGGGTAGGCGATCAGCTGGTCGTCTCGCAGCGCCTCGACGACCTGGGCGACCAGCCGCGGCTGCGGGTTGTCGGGGTGGATGTCGAGGTAGCGGGCCATCGTGCTCAGGCCCTCTGCGCGGCCCGGAGGTCGCGGCGCAGCTCGGGGGGCAGCGCGAAGATCAGCGACTCCTCCGCCGAGTGGACGGCGCGGGCATCGGGGTAGCCGCGCTCGGACAGGAAGGCCAGCACGCCCTCCACGAGGTCCTCGGGCACCGACGCGCCGGAGGTGACCGAAACGGTGTCGACGCCGTCGAGCCAGGACTCCTCGATCTCGGTGTGGTCGTCCACGAGGTAGGACGCCTTGGCGCCGGCCTCCAGCGCCACCTCGACCAGTCGCACGGAGTTGGACGAGTTGCGCGAGCCCACCACGATCACCAGGTCGGCGGTCGGCGAGATCTCCTTGACCGCGAGCTGGCGGTTCTGGGTGGCGTAGCAGATGTCGTCGCTCGGCGGGTCGAGCAGCAGCGGGAACCTCTCCCGGATCGCGGCGACGGTCTCCAGCGTCTCGTCGACGCTCAGCGTGGTCTGCGAGAGCCAGGCGACCTTCGCGGGGTCGCGTACGACGATGCCCGCGACGTCGTCGGGGCTCTGGACCAGCTGGATGTGGTCGGGCGCCTCGCCGGCGGTGCCCTCGACCTCCTCGTGGCCCGCGTGGCCGATGAGCAGGATGTCGTAGTCGTCGCTGGCGAAGCGCCGAGCCTCGTGGTGGACCTTGGTGACGAGCGGGCAGGTGGCGTCGATGGTCTTGAGGCCGCGGTCGGCGGCCTGGGCGTGCACGGCCGGCGAGACGCCGTGCGCGGAGAAGACGACGGTCCGGCCCTCGGGCACCTCGTCGAGCTCCTCGACGAAGATCGCGCCGCGCGACTCGAGGTTGGCCACCACGTGCTTGTTGTGGACGATCTGCTTGCGGACGTAGACCGGCGCGCCGTAGAGGTCGAGCGCCTTCTCGACGGTGATCACGGCCCGGTCCACGCCGGCGCAGTAGCCACGCGGGGCCGCCAGCAGCACGTTCTTCGCGCTCTCGGGGTCGAGGACGGGAGGAAGGCCGAGGTCGGTGGCGCCGGCCTGAGCAGACGACGCGCCAGCGGCGTCGTGTCGAAGGGTCATGGGGGCGAGTCTACGGGCCGGGCCACCGGCGTCGGTCGCCTCGCCTATCCTCGCCGCGTGCCCTCCCTCCGCGACGCCACGGCCGAGTCCCCGGCCCCGGTGCGCGCCGTCGCCAATGCGGTCACGCAGTGGATCGACAGGCTCGGCTCAGTGTGGGTCGAGGGGCAGATCGCCCAGGTCAACCGCCGTCCGGGCGTCAACACGGTCTTCATGACGCTGCGCGACACCGTCGCCGACATCTCGGTGACCCTCACCTGCGCGCGGTCGCTGTTCGACTCGATGAACCCGCCCCTGGTCGAGGGCGCCAGCGTGGTGGTGCACGCGCGACCGAGCTTCTACGCCAACCGCGGCTCCTTCTCGCTGGCCGCGCGCGAGATCAGGATGGTCGGCATCGGCGAGCTCCTGGCGCGGTTGGAGCGCCGCCGCCAGCTGCTCGCCGCCGAGGGCCTCTTCGCCCCGGAGCTCAAGCGCGACCTCCCGTTCCTGCCCGGTCGGGTCGGCCTGGTCACCGCCCCCAACAGCGCCGCCGAGCGCGACGTCCTGGAGAACGCGCGGCGTCGCTGGCCGGCCGTGCGGTTCGAGGTGGCCTACGCCGCGATGCAGGGCCAGCGCTCCGCGGCCGAGGTGATCGAGGCGCTGCAGAAGCTCGAGCGCAACGCCGAGGTCGACGTCATCGTGGTGGCGCGCGGAGGCGGGTCGATCGAGGACCTGCTGCCGTTCTCCGACGAGGCGTTGGTCCGCGTCGTCCACGCACTCCGCACGCCGGTCGTCTCCGCGATCGGCCACGAGCCAGACCAGCCGCTGCTCGACCTCGTCGCCGACGTCCGCGCCTCGACCCCCACCGACGCCGCCAAGCTGGTCGTGCCCGACATCGCCGAGGAGGCCCACGGCGTGACCTGGGCGCGCGACCGGTTGCGCCAGGTCATCACCCAGCGCATCGCGCGCGAGCAGGAGTGGCTCGCCCAGGTCCGGTCGCGGCCCGCGATGGCCGACCCGCGCAACCTGCTCACCGCGCGCTCCGACGAGCTCGACGAGCTGCTGGCGCGCGCCCGCCGCACGCTCTCCCACCGCCTCGACCGCGCCGCCGACGACATCGGCCACCAGCGCGCGAGGGCGCAGGCGCTCTCGCCGCTGGCCACGCTCCAGCGGGGGTACGCCGTCCTCCAGGATGCCGACGGCCACGTCGTCACCTCGGTCGCGCAGGCCGCGGCGGGTGCCGCCGTCTCCGTGCGGGTGGCCGACGGCCGCATCCACGCCACCACCGACCGCGTCGAGCCGGACGCCCTCACCCCCGACCACCCGCAGGAGGACCCCGATGACTGACGCCCCCAGCTATGAAGAGGCACGCGAGGAGCTCATCGAGGTGGTCCGCACCCTCGAGGCCGGTGGCACCACGCTCGAGGAGTCGCTCGCGCTGTGGGAGCGCGGCGAGGCGCTCGCCAAGGTCTGCCAGGAGTGGCTCGACGGCGCCCGCAAGCGGCTCGACGAGGCGATCGGTCCCGAGTCCGAGGACTGATCAGCTGATCAGCGGGTGAGCAGCCCGAGGTAGGTCTCGAGGTCAGCGACCGGCGCGGAGCCGTAGACCAGCACCGACTCGTCGCCGATCTCGGTGGCGTAGCCGTGGTCCCCGCCGCTGTCGGAGAAGGTCTGCCACGTGTCGGTGACCGCCGACGGGATGCTCGCATCGTCGCCGGCCTCGGCCTCCTCGTCGACGTACTGCTCGACCAGGTCGCCGATCGAGGCGTCCTCCTGGCGGATGCCGACGAAGTCGCCGTCCTCGGTCAGCACCCCGAGGCCCCACCGGGGCTCGTCGCCGGCCCGAAGGTCCACGCTGGTCGCCGTCCAGCCGGCGGGGAGCTCGCGCGGGTGCACGACCCGCAGGTCTGCCTCGTCGGCGAGCGCCACGCTGGCCTGCCAGTCGACGGCCACCGGGGTGTCGTCGGCGTCGCCTCGGAAGAGCCCGCGCCAGAGCACGAAGGCCAGCACGAAGAGCACCGTCACGATCAGCGCGCCGATCATGCCGCTGAAGGAGCGGGTGTACCGGCTCGGCTGCTCACTCACGCGGCCCATCCTCCCAGCCGCCCGATAGTCCGCATCACATGGCTCTGTCCCAGGGCCCAGGCGGGAGCCAATTGATGCGGACTACCGAGCCAGGGGACGGGACGGTGAAACCGCAGGTTCGGAGGCAGGGACACCAGACAACCGCAGGTGCGGCATACTGACGCCGTGATCACCTACCGAATCGCGGAAGCGGCCGAGATCCTGGCCGTCAGCGACGACACCGTGCGCCGCTGGGTGGACGCCGGGCGGATCCCCTCGCAGCGCACCGAGGGCCGCACGACCGTCTCCGGTCCGGACCTCGCGGCGTTCGCCGAGCACCTCGCCGAGTCCGGCGAGGTCGCCGAGCGCGACCGCACGCGGGCCAGCACGGTCAGCGCGCGCAACCGGATGAGCGGGATCGTCACCCGGGTCAAGCGCGACCAGGTGATGGCGCAGGTGGAGATGATCTGCGGCCCCTACCGGGTGGTGTCGCTGATGAGCAGCGACGCCGCCGAGGAGCTCGGCCTGGAGCCGGGCGTGCGCGCCATCGCCAGCGTGAAGTCGACCAACGTCATCGTGGAGGTCCCGTCGTGAGGCACACCCTGAAGGCCACCCTCGTGTCCCTCGTCCTCGTGCTGCCGCTCGCCGGCTGCGGGGGCGGCGACGCGGGGTCGGCCGACGAGGCCGACGCCGGCACCCTCACCGTCCTCGCGGCCGCGTCGCTGACCGACGTCTTCGAACAGCTCGCGACCCCGTTCGAGGAGGAGCACGGGGTGGACGTGACCTTCTCCTTCGGTTCCAGCACCGACCTTGCCGAGCAGGTCGCCGACGGTGCCCCGGGCGACGTCCTCGCCACCGCCGACTCCACCTCGATGGGCCTCGCCGAGGACGCCGGTGTCACCGGTGACGTCGAGACCTTCGCGACCAACGTCCTCACGATCGTCGTACCCAAGGGCAACCCCGCCGGCATCGGCTCGCTCGACGACCTGACCGACACCACCTGGGTCCGGTGCGCCGACGAGGTCCCCTGCGGCAAGGTCGCGCTCGCGGTGCTCGAGGCCACCGGGATCACCGCCGATCCGGTCAGCCTCGAGGAGGACGTGCGCGCCACCCTCGACAAGGTGATCTCCGGCGAGGCGGACGCCGGGCTGGTGTACGCCACGGACGCGGTGGCGGCCGGTGACGAGGTCGAGGCGGTGGAGATCCCCGGCGCCGAGGAGAACCTGACGTCCTACTACGCCGCGACGCTGGAGCAGTCCCAGGACGCCGACCTTGCCGCAGACTGGGTCGCGTGGGTGACGTCGCCGGAGGGCCGGGCGATCCTCGCGGACGCCGGTTTCGGCAGCCCGTGAGGGACCGGCTCGGTCGGCCGCCCGCCCTGCTGATGGTGCCGGCGGCCCTGGCCGCGCTGCTCCTGCTCGTGCCGCTGGTGGCGATGGTCGCCAGCACCCACTGGCGCGAGCTCCCCGAGCACCTGACCTCGCGTGCGGCGCTCGACGCGCTGCGCCTCTCGCTGGTGACGTCGACGGCGGCCATCGTCTTCTGCCTCCTGCTCGGCCTCCCCCTGGCCTGGCTGCTGGCGCGCGTCGACTTCCGGGGACGGGGCGCTCTACGTGCGCTCGTGACGGTGCCCCTGGTGCTGCCGCCGGTGGTGGCCGGGGTGGCGCTGCGCAGCGCTTTCGGACGTACGGGCCTGCTCGGCGAGCCGCTGCTCGACTGGACCGGCTTCGCGTTCCCCTTCACCACGTGGGGCGTCGTCCTGGCCCACGTCTTCGTCTCGATGCCCTTCGTCGTCATCGCGATCGAGGGGGCGCTGCGCTCCGCGGACCCGAGGTACGACGACGCTGCCGCGACGCTGGGCGCGACCCGCTGGACGACCTTCCGGAGGGTCACCGTGCCCCTGGCCGTGCCCGGCGTGGTCGCGGGGACCGTGCTGGGCTGGGCGAGGTCGCTGGGCGAGTTCGGCGCGACGATCACCTTCAACGGCAACTACCCCGGCACGACGCAGACGATGCCGACGCTGATCTACGTCACCCGGCAGGCCGACCAGGACGCCGCGCTCTCGTTGAGCCTGGTGATGCTGCTCGTCTCGATCGGCGTGCTGGTGGCGCTGCGCGACCACTGGATGGGGACCCCGTGAAGGCCCCGGGCACCGCGACCGACCAGCTCGTGGCCGACCTCCGGGTCGCCGACCGGGTGCACGCCGCCTTCACCGTCGAGCCGGGCGAGGTGCTGGCGGTCATCGGCCCCAACGGCGCCGGCAAGAGCTCCCTCCTCCACGCGCTGGCCGGCCTGGTGGACGTCGAGGGCCACGCCCACCTGCGCGGCACCGACCTGCTGGCCGTGCCGGTCCGCGAGCGCCGCGTCGGGCTGGTGTTCCAGGGACAGCTGCTCTTCCCGCACCTGAGCGCGCTCGACAACGTCGCCTTCGGCCTGCGCGCCCGTGGCGTCAAGCGGGCTCCGGCCGAGGCCGTGGCCCGCGAGTGGCTCGAGCGCTTCGGCATCCCCGATCTCGCCCACCGCAAGCCGCGCGAGCTCTCGGGCGGGCAGGCCCAGCGCGTCGCGATCGCGCGGGCACTCGCCACCGACCCCGACGTGCTGCTGCTCGACGAGCCGTTCACGGGCCTCGACGTGTCGGTCCAGATGGCGCTGCGCATCGAGCTGGGCCAGCACCTGCGCGACTTCCCGGGCATCGCGCTGCTGGTCACCCACGACGCGATCGACGCGCTGACCCTGGCCGACCGGGTGCTGGTGCTGGACGACGGCGAGGTGGCGCAGGTGGGCCCACCGGCCGAGGTGGCCGCGGAGCCCCGCACGCCCCACGTCGCGCGCCTCGTCGGCCTCAACCTGGTCACCGACGGCGAGGACCTGATCGCGTTCACGCCCGACGCCGTCGTCGTCTCCCTGTCCGAGCCCGAGGGGTCGAGCCGGCTGCGCTGGCGCGGCCCGATCGCCACGCTGGCGCCGCACGGCGACGCCGTACGCCTGCTGGTGCACGCCTCCCCCGACCTGCTCGCCGACCTCACCCCCGCCGCGGCCACCGAGCTCGCCCTGGTGCCCGGCCGCGAGGTCTGGCTCTCGACCAAGGCGACGGCCGTGAGCCGCTACGGAGCACGCGGCGGGACGGACCACACCGGCCGCTAGCATGCGCACCATGAGCACCAGCGACCTCAAGCCCGATCGCAACCTCGCCCTCGAGCTGGTGCGGGTCACCGAGTCGGCCGCGATGGCGGCCGGGCGCTGGGTGGGTCGCGGCGACAAGAACGACGCCGACGGCGTCGCGGTCGAGGCGATGCGCGTGATGATCTCCTCGATCGGCATGCGCGGCACGGTCGTCATCGGCGAGGGCGAGAAGGACAACGCCCCGATGCTCTTCAACGGCGAGGAGGTCGGCAACGGCACCGGTCCGGAGTGCGACGTCGCGGTCGACCCGATCGACGGCACCACCCTCACCGCGAAGGGCATGAACAACGCGATCTCGGTGCTCGCCGTCTCGCCGCGCGGCTCGATGTACGACCCCAGCGCGGTCTTCTACATGGACAAGCTGGTCACCGGCCCCGAGGCCGCCGACCACGTCGACATCCGGCTGCCGGTGAAGGAGAACATCGCCCGCGTGGCGAAGGCCAAGGGGCTCTCGATCCACGACGTGACCGTCGTGCTGCTCGACCGGCCGCGCCATGCCCGCCTCGTCGAGGACATCCGCGAGACCGGGGCGCGCATCAAGTACATCACCGACGGCGACGTGGCCGGCGCGATCATGGCGGCCCGCCCCGACACCGGTGTGGACCTGATGCTCGGGGTCGGCGGCACCCCGGAGGGCATCATCGCGGCCTGCGCGATGAAGTGCGTCGGCGGCAAGATCCAGGGTCGGCTGTGGCCCCAGGACGACGACGAGCGCCAGCGCGCCCTCGACGCCGGCCACAACCTCGACGCCGACTTCGTGCTCGGCACCGACGACCTGGTCACCGGTGACGACGCCTTCTTCGTGGCCACCGGCATCACCGACGGCGAGCTGATGCGCGGCGTGCGCTACCGCGGCGACGGAGCGACGACGCACTCGCTGGTGATGCGCTCGCGCAGCGGCACGGTGCGCTCGATCACCGCCGAGCACCGGCTCTCGAAGCTACGCGATCTCTCCACGATCGACCTCGACGGCTGACACCACCGGCACAGCCGGTCGCAGCGCCGCCGAGACCGCGGCGATGACGACGGGGTCGAACGCCATCCCGACGTGGGACGAGCGCACCTCGACCGGGCGGGCGGCCGGGTCGATGCATGCGCGCCAGTCGACGATGCCGTCGCGGCGGGAGTAGATCGCGGTGAAGTCGACGCCGGCGGGCAGGGCGGCCCGGGCCTGGTCGAAGCTCTCCTGGGCACAGCGCCCGGCGACGCAGTCCTCGGCCATCAGGTTGCGCATCCCCGCACGGTTGAGGCGCACCAGCAGGTCGACGCTGCGCGCGAGCGAGGCGTGGTGGGCGCCGGGCGCCAGCATCGGGCTGCCCAGGGTGACGATGCCCGCGACGAGGTCGGGACGACGGGCGGCTACGCCACGCGCCAGCATCCCGCCGAGGCTGTGGCCGACGATCCGCACCCGCGACCCGCGGCGCTGGGCGATCTCCTCGAGGCGCTCCTCCAGCTGGGCGGCCGCGGCGAGCGTGCACCCGACGTTGGCGCGGATGTCGGCGCGGTAGGTGCGGAAGCCCTGGCGGCGCAGGGTCCGGCTCATCGGTCCGAGCGAGGAGTCGCCGGCCAGGAAGCCGGGGACCAGCAGCACGGGCTCGGCGGCGCGGACGGGGTGCCCGCCATAGGGCGTACGGCGTCGTGTGCCGCGCGAGCTGAGGGCCTGGAGCGCGTAGCGACCAGCCTCGGTGACCAGCGATCCCTCGCGCAGCACGGCTCTCGCCGAGGGCTGGGAGAAGCCCTCAGGCGTCAGGAAAGCCGCCACTGTGCGCTGGGTCACAATCATCGAACCTAGCCCAGAGCCCCTACGGAATGGGGGACGTCGCTCACTTTGCATTCTTTTGGGGATGCCCGTCGTGTTCACTGGAGGCATGCCAACCGACGGAAGATCAGCTCGTCGAGCCACCACGGAGGCGCCGGTCGTCTCGGACGAGCTCCTCGCGCCCGTGGGCAACGAGGTCGAGCTCTGCTACCAGACCTTCGGCGACCCGGACGGGGAGCCGCTGCTGCTCGTGATGGGCCTCGGCGGCCCGATGACCTGGTGGGACCCCGACCTGTGCCGGATGCTGGCGGCGGAGGGCTTCTACGTCATCCGCTACGACAACCGCGACTCCGGCCGGGCGACCAGGATCCGCGCGCGGGTGACCCGGGGCCAGCTGGTCCGGGCCTTCAGCGGCCGCCGGGCCAAGGCGCCGTACTCGATGAGCGACCTGGCCGGTGACGCGGTCGCGCTGCTCGACCACCTCGGCCTGGAGTCGGCCCACGTCGCGGGCATCTCGATGGGCGGCATGATCGTGCAGACCGTCGCGGTCGAGCACCCGCGCCGGGTGCGGTCGCTGACCAGCATCATGTCGACGACCGGCCGGCGCACGGTGGGCTGGCAGGACCCGCGTCTGCTCCCCTCGCTCATCGCCCCACGCAAGCCGGGACGCGAGTCGTACGTCGAGACCAGCGTGGCGTTCTGGGACGTCATCGGCTCCCCCGACTACCCGGCCGACCGCGAGCGGCTGGCCGAGCGGGCCGGCGAGACCTTCGACCGCGGCTACAGCGCGAGCGGGATGATGCGCCAGATGATGGCGATCCTCACGCAGCCCGACCGCACCCCGCGGCTGCGCAGCCTGCGCGTGCCGGCCCTCGTCGTGCACGGCACGGCCGACAAGATGGTCCACGTCAGCGGTGGTCGCTCGACGGCGGCCGCGATCCCCGGCGCCGAGCTGCTGCTGGTCGACGGGATGGGCCACGACCTGCCGCCGGCGCTCTTCGAGAGCTTCGTCGAGGCGATCGCGCGCACCGCCGACCGGGCGTCCTAGCCTCCTCGTTGCGCCCCCCGGTCACCCGGGGAGACCAACGACCCGGGCACCGTCCTGCGGGGCGGCGGTGAAGAGCGCGGGCTCCCCGAACCCGGCGTCCGCGAAGGCGCGGCGTACGGCGTCGCCCGCCGCGGCCTCGTCCCTCTCGGGCACCAGGGCGATGACGCACCCGCCGAACCCGCCACCGGTCATCCGCGCGCCCAGCGCGCCGGCGCCGAGCAGCGCGTCGACCGCGGTGTCGACCTCGGGCACGGTGATCCGGAAGTCGTCGCGCATCGAGCGGTGGGACGCGGTCAGGGCGGGCCCGATCTCCGGGAGCCTCCCGGCGTCGAGCAGGCGCGCCACGTCGAGGACGCGCGCGTCCTCGGTCACGACGTGGCGGACGTAGCGCCGGAGCTCGTCGTCGTCGAGCCGGGCCAGGGCCGCGTCGAGGTCGGCCTCCGTGACGTGGCGCAGGGCCGGCACGCCGAGCTGTCGTGCCGCCTCCTCGCAGCCGCGCCGGCGGGCGCCGTACTCCCCGTCGGAGTGCCGGTGCGGCGCCCGCGTGTCGGCGACGAGCACGACCAGGCCCGAGCCGGCGAGGTCGAGCGGCACGGGCCGCGTCTCGTGGCTGCGCATGTCGCACAGCAACACGTGGCCGGCGCGCCCGCGCAGGCTCACCAGCTGGTCCATCCCGCCCGTCGGGGCTCCCACCGCGTCGTTCTCCACGTCACGGGTGAGCGCGAAGATCGCGTCGTCGTCGAGGCCCAGGCCCAGGTGGTCGTCGAGGGCCCGGACGACCGAGCAGACGAGCGCCGCCGAGGACGACAGCCCGGCTCCCGTCGGCACGTCGGAGTCGACGACGACCTCGAGGGGCGGCACGTCGGTCCCCCGGTCCGTCAGCAGCCACAGGGCCCCGAGCACGTAGCGCGACCACTCCGCCACCTCGTCGGCGTCGGCCAGCCCGGAGCGGCGTACGACGACGGGCTCCGGCTCCTGCACCGAACGCACCGACCAGCCGTCCGAACCCGGCGACACGGTCGCCGTGCAGCCGACCTCGAGGGCGAAGGGCAGCACGAAGCCGTCGTTGTAGTCGGTGTGCTCACCGATCAGGTTGATCCGGCCGGGGGCGAACCAGCGCGTCACAGATTGCTCCTTCGCCGGGTGGATCGGAGGGGTGGGCGACGTTTGCCAAACCCTAGCGGAGCCGATAGACGTAGTGACCTACGTCATAAATAGGAGGGGCGCATGGGAATCCGATCATCGACCCGATCGCGCGGTCGTCCGGGGGCTCGGCGCATCGCCGCCCCGATCGCCACCTTGGCGCTCGCCAGCAGCATGCTGGCCGCGTGCGGTGGATCCGACGGCAAGCCCGAGCTGGTCTGGTACATCAACCCGGACAGCGGCGGGCAGGCGGCGGTGGCCGAGAAGTGCTCCACCGACGACTACACGATCACCACGCAGGTCCTCCCCCAGGACGCCGGGCAGCAGCGCATCCAGCTGGCCCGGCGCCTCGCGGCGAAGGACCCCTCGATCGACCTGATGTCGATCGACCCGCCCTACACCGCGGAGTTCGCGGACGCGGGCTTCCTGGCCGAGGTGCCGCAGGAGGCCAAGGCCCAGCTCGAGGACCAGGGGACCTTCAAGGGCGCGATGGACGCAGCGTCGTGGAAGGACAAGCTCGTCGTCTTCCCGTTCTGGTCCAACACCCAGGTGCTCTGGTATCGCAAGTCCTTCGTCGAGAAGGCCGACATCGACATGTCCCAGCCCGTGACGTGGGACCAGATCATCGACGCGGCCGACGACAACGACGCCAAGATCGGGGTCCAGGCCAACAAGTACGAGGGTTACGTGGTGTGGATCAACGCCCTCGTCGAGGGCGCCGGCGGCCACATCCTCGAGGACGCCGGCGAGGGCGTCGACGCGAAGATCACCATCGCCGACGACGCAGGCGAGGCGGCCGCCGAGATCGTCGAGAAACTCGCCACCTCCGAGGCCGCCCCGGCCGACCTCAGCGTGTCCAACGAGGGCACCGCGGGCTCGACGTTCGGATCCGACGAGGGCTCGTTCCTGGTCAACTGGACCTACATCTGGCACAACTACGACACGACCGCGCCGGACGTCGCCAAGGACATCGGCTACACGCGCTACCCGCAGTCGGTCGAGGGCGAGGAGTCCCGTCCGCCCTACGGCGGCATCGGCATCGGCGTGAGCGCCTACTCCGACGCCAAGGAGCAGTCCCTCGAGGCGGCCCAGTGCCTGGTGAGCCCGGAGAGCCAGGGCATCAACGCCGCCATCACCGGCAACATGCCCGCCAGCACCGAGGGGTACGCCTACCCGCCCCTGAGCGACCCGGACGAGGAGAAGTCCTACCCCGAGGACCTGCTCCAGCTGTTCCAGGACAGCGTCGACGCGGCCGCACCCCGCACGGTGACGCCCTACTGGAGCGACGTGTCGGGATCCATCCAGAACATCTGGCACCCCCCGCGGTCTGTCACCAAGGACACCCCGGGACGGTCGTCGACGTTCATCGAGGACGTACTGAAGGGTGGTGACCTGCTGTGAGCACGACCGTCGCACCTGATGCGGACAAGGACGTCCGCCGCCCGGAGAAGCACGTGACCAGCGACCGCACCACGGCCGAGAACAGGCTCGGGCTCAAGCTCGTCGCCCCAGCCGTGGTCCTCATGCTCCTGGTCACGGCCTGGCCGATGATCCAGGCGCTCTACCTGTCGCTGTTCCGCTACCGCCTGACCGCGCCCGACGACCGGGCGTTCGTGGGCATCGACAACTACCTGACGATCCTCAGCGACGACCAGTTCTGGAAGAGCACGGGCACCACGCTCCTGATCATGGTCGTCACGGTGGCCGTCGAGCTGGTCATCGGCTTCGCCTTCGCGATGGTGATGCACCGGATCGTGTTCGCGCGCGGCCTGATGCGCACGTCGATCCTGATCCCCTACGGCATCATCACCGTGGTCTCGGCGTTCGCCTGGCAGTTCGCGTTCTCGCTCAACAACGGGTTCGTGAACTCGTGGTTCAACTGGCTGCCGTTCATCGCCGACGACACCAACTGGTTCGGCGACTACCCGCACGCGATGTTCGCGATCATGGTCTCCGAGATCTGGAAGACCACGCCGTTCATGGCGCTGCTGCTGCTGGCCGGACTGGCGCAGGTGAGCGAGGACATGCTCGAGGCCGCCAAGGTCGACGGCGCCACGTGGACCCAGCGGCTCGTCAAGGTGATCCTGCCCAACATGCGAGCGGCCATCATGGTCGCGGTGCTCTTCCGCGCCCTCGACGCCTACCGCATCTTCGACAACATCTTCGTGATGACCAAGGGGGCCGAGGGGACGCAGTCCATCTCGTTCCTGACCTACCGCCAGGTGATCGAGCAGATGCAGCTCGGGCTCGGCTCGGCCATGTCGGTGCTGCTGTTCTTGTCGGTGCTGGTGCTGGCGTGGTTGATCGTGAAGCTGTTCCGGGTCGACCTGGCCCAGGCGAGGGGTGAGGGCTGATGAAGGGCAAGAACGCAATCGGCACGTGGTTCGGGTTCGCCCTGATCATGCTGTGGTGCCTGTTCCCGGTGGCGTGGATCATCTCGCTGTCGTTCAAGTCCGAGGGCGAGACGGCCGCAGGCAGCCCGCAGTTCCTGCCCAAGGACCCGACGATCGCCAACTACAAGGCGATCATCGACAACCCCGACTTCACCCGGGCCCTGATCAACTCGTTCGGCATCTCGCTCATCGCGACCGTGCTGTCGGTGATCCTCGCGACGCTCGCGGCGTACGCCATCGCGCGGCTGGAGTTCAAGGGCAAGCGTCTGGTGCTCTCGCTGGCGCTCGCGATCGCCATGTTCCCAGTGGTCGCACTCGTCGGGCCGCTCTTCGACATGTGGACCACGTTCGGGCTGTTCAACACCTGGCCCGGCCTGATCATCCCCTACATGTCGTTCACGCTGCCGCTCGCGATCTGGACCCTCTCGGCCTTCTTCCGCGAGATCCCGTGGGAGATGGAGCAGGCGGCCCAGGTCGACGGTGCCACGTCGTGGCAGGCGTTCCGCAAGGTCATCGTCCCGCTCGCCGCACCCGGCGTCTTCACCGCGGCGATCCTGACCTTCTTCTTCGCGTGGAACGAGTTCGTGCTCGCGATCTCGTTGACCTCCACCACGTCCTCGCGGACGGTGCCGGCGCAGATGTCGTTCTTCGTCGGACCCGATCCGTTCAACCCGCCGTACGCGCAGCTCGCGACGGCGTCGGTCATCGTCACATTGCCGGTGATCGTCATCGTCCTGCTGTTCCAGCGCAAGATCGTTGCCGGACTCACCTCCGGCGCAGTGAAGGGGTGATCAGCTGATGGCTGGCATCGAGATGAAGAACATCGTCAAGAAGTACGGCGACGGCTTCCCCGCCGTCAACGACGTGAGCATCGACGTGGAGGACGGCGAGTTCCTGATCCTGGTCGGGCCGTCGGGGTGCGGCAAGTCGACCCTCCTGCGGATGATCGTGGGCCTGGAGGACATCACCGACGGCGACATGATGATCGGGGGGAAGAAGGTCAACGACCTGGCGCCGCGCGACCGCAACCTGTCGATGGTGTTCCAGAACTACGCCCTCTACCCGCACCTCACCGTCTACGAGAACATCGCGTTCCCGTTGCGGCTGGCGGGCAAGTCGGACTCCGAGGTCGACGAGAAGGTGCGCGAGGCGTCCAAGACGCTGGAGCTCGACGAGCACCTCGAGCGCAAGCCCGGCAACCTGTCGGGCGGGCAGCGCCAGCGCGTCGCCATGGGTCGCGCGATCGTCCGGGACGCGGAGGCCTTCCTCTTCGACGAGCCGCTGTCCAACCTGGACGCCAAGCTGCGCGGCCAGATGCGCACCGAGATCTCGCGTCTGCAGAAGCGGCTCGGCATCACCACCGTCTACGTCACCCACGACCAGACCGAGGCGATGACGCTGGGCGACCGCGTGGCGGTGCTCAAGCGTGGCGTGCTCCAGCAGCACGCCACGCCGCGTGAGCTCTACGAGAACCCGGCCAACCTCTTCGTCGCCGGCTTCATCGGCTCCCCGCCGATGAACTTCCTGCCGGCGAAGGTGACGGGCAACCAGGTCGAGCTCCCGTTCGGCACCGTGACGATCCCCGATGACAAGGCCGCGAGGGCGCAGGGCAAGGAGCTGCTCATCGCGGGCATCCGGCCCCAGCACTTCGAGGACGCCAGCGTCGTCGACAGTGACAAGGTCACCGACGAGGCGACCTTCAACGCCACGGTCGACGTCGTGGAGTGGCTGGGCAACGAGGCCTACGCCTACATCCCCTTCGAGGCCCCGCCGGAGGTGCGCGAGCAGCTCACGCAGCTCGAGAAGGACCTCGACGGCGAGTCGATGCGCACGCAGCTGGTGATCTCGCTCGACGGCGCGAGCCGGATCAGCGAGGGCGACGACGCGACGATCTGGGTCGACGCCCGCAAGATCCACCTGTTCGACCCGGCCACGGGCGAGAACCTCACCATGGACGCCGACAACGCCGGCATCGTCCCGGGTGTCGAGGCGCTCGCGAAGGCCGAGGAGGTCGGCAAGGAGCAGGCCGCGGTCGACCCGAACGCGGCCACCACCTGAGCGATCCGCACTGTCGTCCGACCCCGCTGGTCGGCGTGACGACGGCCCCGCGAGCCACCTCGGCCGCGGGGCCGTTGTCGTCGCGTCCTCGCCCTTGCTGTCGCCTCGTCGCAGGTCGACACTGATCTCACCGAGACGACCAGAGGAGGCCGCCATGACCGAGCTCCCAGAACCGGGGATCATCGAAGACCCGAGTCTTGGCCTGCCTGGACCTGCCGAGCCGATGCCCGACTACGAGCCAGACGAGCCCACGAGTGACGACTACGACGAGGAGGTGGAGGGCGATGACTGAGGAGGCGCGACTGCCAGGAGGCGCGATGGTGGACTGGAACGATCCGCCGTCGGCCACCGCGAAGGCCCAGTGGTCCAAGAAGGACGAGTCCGGGCGCACCGTCAAGGGATCCTTCCGGACGATCTGCCACCTCAACCGGCTGAACAACCTCGCGATGAAGAAGTTCGGCAAAGGGGTCGGCGTGATCCAGCCACCCTTCAACACGACGGTCCCTGCCTCGGCCGGGACCCACGGGTTCACCCTGCCCCCACGCGAGGGACAGGTCGTCTCGGACGACTTCCAGGTGGCCGGGTTCGAGGTCGGCATCTTCGTCAACGGCGGCTTCTCGCACGAAGGCGGGCAGGTCACGTCGTCGCAGATCGAGGACTACTACAACCACGCCTTCGGCCTGGCCGGGCAGCACGAGCCCAACAGCGACACCTCATGGTTCCCCGACGACATCAAGGCCACGATCTTCGACCTCCCGCGCTACATCGCCCGACGGGCGGGCTGACCCCTCACGACGCACCGCTGTCGTACAACCACGCAGTGGCGTAGGGCGCGAGCCGCACCGCACCCTCGCGCAGCTCTGGCGCGCTCTCGCTGATCGCGTCGTGGAGGCCGTCGGTGTGCAGACCGAGCCAGTGCAGGACGTCGGCGGCGACCCACGCCTCCTCGCCCGTGGCGTTGGACGCCGCGAGCAGCGGGCCGAGCGGGTGACGGCGTACGACGAGCAGCACGCCGGGGTCGCGCGGGTCCCAGACCTCGGTGGGCGAGGCCGCGTGCAGGTGCGGCAGCCCCCGGCGTACGTCGAGCAGGTGTCGCAGGCCGGCGCCGATGCCGTGCTGGTCGTCATGGGCCCCTGACGCCGATGCGGGGTCCCAGGGCATCATCGGCCGGTGCACCCACCGGTTGTCGGCGGCGTGCGCCGGGTCGTCGGCCCACCCCTGGTCGTTGAGCAGGCCGAGCTCGTCACCCATCCAGATCAGCGGCAGGCCGCCGAAGCCCAGGATGACGGCGTGCGCCCAGAGGATCCGGGCCGCGGCGTCCGGGTCGCCGGCCTCCAGCCCGGCCAGCGAGGCGAGCGTGCCGGAGATGCGCCGGTCGCCGGTGGCCTCGTTCTGCTGGAAGACCAGTCCCCGCGCCCACGAGCCCGGGTGGGCGCCGGAGTACCAGTCGGACAGGAACCGGCGGTGGGCGTAGGGGTCGATCCCGACGGCGTGCGCGTCCTCGTCGGAGATCGCCCAGCCGATGTCGTCGTGGCACCGGACGTACGTCGCCCACGCGGTGGTCGAAGGAGGCTGCGGCACCTGCTGGAGGGCGTGCGCGGCCAGCCGGGTGTCACCCGAGGCGAGCATCGACCAGATCTGCACCATCAGGCCGTTGTGGTAGGCGAGGTCGCTGACCCGGCCCGCGTGGTCACCGACGCCGAGGTAGGCCGGGAGGTCGGCCGGGCCGACGATCGCCTCGGCCTTGAACACCACCGCCGGTGCGGCGATCCGCGCGACGGTGCGCAGCGCGCGCGTGAGCTCGTGCACCTCGGGCTGGTTCTGGCACGTCGTGCCGAGCCGCTTCCAGATGAAGGCGATCGCATCGAGGCGGAAGACCTCCACACCGAGGTTGGCCAGCGCCAGGATGATGTCGGCGTACTCGCACAGCACGGCGGGGTTCGACCAGTTGACGTCCCACTGGTAGTCGTTGAACGTCGTCCACACCCACGCCGCGAGCTCGTCGTCCCAGGTGAAGTTGCCGGGGGCGAAGTCGGGGAAGACCTCCGGCAGGCTCGCCTCGTAGGCGTCCGGCAGCTCGCGGTCGTCGTACACGTGGAAGTAGGCGCGCCGGTCGGGGTCGCCGGCCCGCGCGGCAGCCGCCCACTCGTGCTCGCGCGCGACGTGGTTGAGCACGAGGTCGAGGCAGAGGCTGATGCCCTCGGCGCGCAGGGTCGTGGTGAGCGTGCGCAGGTCGTCGACCGCGCCGAGGTCGGGGCGCACGGAGCGGTAGTCCATGACGGCGTAGCCGCCGTCGTTCTCCCCCGGCCGCGGGGCGAGCAGCGGCATCAGGTGGAGGTAGCCCACACCCAGGTCGCGCAGGTAGGACGAGCGCTCGCCGACGTCGTGCAGCGTGCCGGCGAAGCGGTCCGCATAGGCGGCGTAGCCCACCATCGACGGCCGCTGGAACCAGTCGGCCTCGCGCAGCCGCCGCTCGTCGAGCTCGCGCAGGTCGTCGGGCCGGGCCGCGTGCGCGGCGCGCACGATCGCGACCAGCCGGTCGGTCACGTCCCGTGCGGCACCGGGTCCGTAGACCCGCTGGAGCGTGGCGTGCAGGTCGGGCTCCCATGCGAGGAGCCTGTCCTCGAAGCCGGCGTCCAGGCGGGTCACGCGCACAGTATGGCGAAGACGCGGGGCCCTAGGCTTGCGCGTCGTGACCTTCGATCCCGCCGTCCGGCCCCGCGACCACTTCACGCCGCAGAGGGGATGGCTCAACGACCCCAACGGCCTGGTCGTCCACGACGGCGAGCACCACCTCTTCTTCCAGCACCACCCCCACTCCCTGGAGCCCGGGCCGATGTCGTGGGGCCACGCGGTCAGCACCGACCTGCTCACCTGGACGGAGCTGCCCACGGCGCTGGTCGGCTCGGACTCCGAGCACATCTGGTCGGGCAGCGTCGTGCACGACACCGCGAACACCTCGGGCCTCGCGCCCGACGGCCGGGCACCGCTCGTGGCGCTCTACACGCGCTTCGACCCGGCGACCGGGATCCAGTCCCAGTGCGCGGCCCACAGCCTGGACCGGGGCCGCACGTGGGAGACGTACGCCGGCAACCCGGTGCTCGACATCGGCTCCACGGCCTTCCGCGACCCCAAGGTGTTCCGCGAGGGCGACGGCTGGGCCATGGTCCTGGTCCTCGCCGAGGACCGGACGGTCGAGCTCTACCGCTCGACGGACCTCCTGACCTGGGAGCACGCCTCGAGCTTCGGCCCCGAGGGCTTCACCGACGGCGTCTGGGAGTGCCCCGACCTCGTCGTGGTGCCCGTCGAGGGCACGTCGGAAACGGCGGCCGTCCTGCTGGTGAGCGTGCAGGCGGGCGGTCCGGGCGGCGGTTCGGGCATGCAGTACTTCGTCGGCGAGCTCGACGAGCGGGGCTTCCGGTCCACACAGGCGGCGCGGTGGGTCGACCACGGTGCCGACTTCTACGCCGCGATCTCCTACGCCGACGGCCCCGAGCCGGTCGTGCAGGCGTGGATGAGCAACTGGCAGTACGCCGACCGCGTCCCCGCGACCGACTTCCGGGGCTCGATGAGCCTGGCGCGGCGCCTCTCGCTGCGCCGTCGCGACGAGGGGCTCGTGCTGGTCCAGCGCCCGGTCGCGCGCGCCGGCGAGCTCGTCGTCGAGCTGACCGGGCAGAACCTCACCGACACCCTGCCGCTGCCGGTCGAGGCGACGTCGTACCGCGTGGTCGCCGAGATCGAGCCCGGGACGGCGGACCGCCTCGGCCTGCAGGTCAGGGTCGGCGAGGGCGAGCACACCACCATCCGGATCGACCCGGCGGCCGGCACCGTGGCGCTCGACCGGACCCGCTCGGGGGTGGAGGTCCACCCGGAGTTCCCGGCCGTCCACACGGCGCCGTTGCCGCCCCGCGGGGGGCCGGGCGGCGGCGGGCCGGTGCGCCTCGAGGTCGTGGTCGACGTGGCCTCGGTCGAGGTGTTCGTCGGCGACGGCGAGCTGGCGATGACCGACCAGGTGTTCCCCGACCCCACGAGCTCGGGCCTCACGGTCTTCGCGGAGGGTGGCACCGCGCACGTCCTGCACCTGGCCGTCCACGTCTGAGCCCGGCAGGCAGCGAGGAGCCCCCCGGAGCGGCGCTCCGGGGGGCTCCTGTGCCGGTGCTCAGTCGGACAGGCGCTCGCCCGTCTCGGTGTCGAACACGTGGACGTGCTGCGGGTCGGTCGTGACGTAGAGCGTCTCGCCCTTCTGCGGGTGGTGCCGGCCGGCGATCCGGACGATCACGTTGGAGGGCACGCCCTCCACGTCGCAGGTGCCGTAGACGAAGCTGTCGGCGCCGAGCTCCTCGACGACCGTCACGTGCACGGGCAGGCCGCCCTCCTCGGCGGTGACCAGACGCCAGTTCTCGGGACGCACGCCCACTGTCACCCGGCCCTTCATCTTGCGCTCCGCCGTCGGGTCGACGGGGACCGCGTAGCCACCGACCTTCACGGTGCCGTCCTCGGCCGCGACACCCTCGAGGAGGTTCATCTGCGGCGAGCCGATGAAGCCGGCGACGAAGAGGTTGGCTGGCTTGTCGTAGAGCTTCAGCGGGGTGTCGACCTGCTGGAGCACGCCCAGCTTCATCACGGCCACCCGGTCGCCCATCGTCATCGCCTCGACCTGGTCGTGGGTGACGTACACGGTGGTGACGCCGAGGTCCTGCTGGAGGCGCGCGATGTCGGTGCGGGTCTGCACCCGCATCTTGGCGTCGAGGTTGGACAGCGGCTCGTCCATGCAGAAGACCTGCGGGGCACGCACGATCGCGCGGCCCATGGCGACGCGCTGGCGCTGGCCGCCGGAGAGGGCCTTGGGCTTGCGCTCGAGGAACTCGGTGAGGCCGAGGATCTCGGCGGCCTTGGCGACGCGCTCCTTGCGCTCGGCGGTCGGCACCTTGGCCATCTTGAGCGAGAACGCCATGTTCTCCTCGACGGACATGTGCGGGTAGAGCGCGTAGTTCTGGAACACCATCGCGATGTCGCGGTCCTTGGGCGGGACGTTGGTGACGTCGCGGTCGCCGATCCGGATCCGTCCGCTGTTGACCTCCTCCAGCCCCGCGAGCATGCGCAGGGTGGTGGACTTGCCGCAGCCGGAGGGTCCGACGAGGACCATGATCTCGCCGTCGTTGATCTCCAGGTCGATGCCCGGGACCGCTGGTTCGTCGGCCCCCGGATACCACCGCTGGGCCTTCTCGAAGCTCACTGTTGCCATGACTTTTCTCCTTCACCGGCAGGTACGTGCCGGACGATCCGTCGTGAAGTGACGCGGGTCACAGTAGGCCCGGGCCGGTGGTCCCGCAATGCTCAGGAGTCGCGCACGGACCCCCCCGCCCGCACGGTCATCGGCAGCAGCACCGTGCCGCCCGCGTCCTCGAGGTCCAGCAGGCGACGTACGGCGAGGGCACCGAGGTCGTGGAAGGGCAACGTCACCGAGGTGACCTCCGGGCGCAGCCAGGAGGCGAGGGCGGAGCCGTCGAAGGAGACCACGCTGACGTCGTCGGGCACGCGCAGGCCCGCTTCGGCCAGCGCCTGGTAGGCCCCCATCGCCAGCCGGTCGTTCATGCAGATCAGGCCTTTTGCCCGACCGCCGGCGGCCAGCCACCGGCTGGCGGCGGCGAACCCGTCGGTCACGGACCAGTCGCACGGCACCACGCCGGCGATGTCGGTGCCCCGGGCGTGGAGCTCGGCCCGGATGCCGGCCATGCGCCGAGGACCGGCGGTCGCGTCGGGCGTCGGGTCCTCCCCCATCACCCAGACGTCGTCGACCCCGGCCGCGAGCAGGGTGGCGGCAGCCGCCCGGCCGCCACCCTCGTCGTCGGGCACGACCGAGGGGACCCGCGCGTCGGGGTCCTCGCAGTTGAGCAGGACCGCCCGCACCTCGGTGAGGCCCTCGGGCAGCCGGACCGTCCGTGCGGTGCGGGTGGCATAGACCACTCCGTCCACGTCGCGCTCGCGCATCTCGTCGATGAGGAGCCGCTCCAGCTCCGGGTCGCCACCGCTCTCACCCATGACGACGACGTGCTGCAGCTCGCGGGCCGCGGCGCTCGCGCCGGTGAGCATGCTGCTGCCGTACTGCTGGCCGGCGATCTGGTCGGAGATCAGCCCGACCGTCGCCGTACGCCGCATGCGCAGGCTGCGCGCCGTGCGGTTGGGTCGGTAGTCCATCTCGGCCACGGCCGCCCGGACGCGCGCCACGGTGCCCGGAGCGATCCGCATCTCGTCGGCGCGGCCGTTGAGGATGTAGGAGGCGGTGGTGCGCGAGACGCCGGCGCTGGACGCCACGTCCCTCAGGGTGGCTGGTTTGCGACGCGTCATGACACCTCCGGATTCTGCAGCCTGCGGATGGCTGCGCTGCGTGCAGGTCTCGTTTTGAACAAGGGTCTTGACACCCCCTCGCGGAGACATCATCCTGCTGACACGATTCAGCATGTGGTGTGTATCACACCGTTCAGTCGTACGACCAGTACCGGACCCCGGCCCCCGGTGCACCCAACGGAAGGAAGTCCCCCATGCTCCAGCGTCGAACGAGGAGATCCATGGCGGCCACCGCGGCCGCTGCTGCGCTCGCCCTCACGGCTGCCGCCTGTGGCAGCGACGGTGGCTCTGGCAGTGACGACGGAGGCGCCGTCACGATCTGGATGAGCCTCGACCAGTCCGTCGTCGACGGCATCCAGAAGCAGATGGACGTCAAAGCGAAGGAGGCCGGCATCGAGGTCAAGATCGAGCGGGTCGACGGCATCGACAAGCTCATCAAGACCAAGATCCAGGCCGGCGACACCCCCGACATCGCCCTGCTTCCGCAGCCCGGCGTCGTGGCGTCGGTCGTGGAGCTCGGTGCGGCGTTCCCGCTCGACGACGTGCTCGACACCGCCGAGCTCGAGAACTCGATGGTGGCAGGCGCGCTCGACGCCGGCGAGGTCGACGGCAAGCTCTACGGCCTGCTGACGTCGATGAACGTCAAGTCGCTGATCTTCTACCCCAAGAAGGCGTTCGAGGCGGCCGGCTACCCGGAGCCCCAGAGCCTCGACGAGCTGACCGAGCTCGCCGACCAGATCAAGTCCGACGGCGGCACCCCGTGGTGCCTGACGATGGAGTCCGGTGACGCGACCGGCTGGGTCGCCACCGACTGGATGGAGGACCTCGTCATGCGCTACGGCGGGGTCGACGCCTACAACGACTGGGTCTCCCACGACCTGCCGTTCACCGACCCGGTGGTCAAGGAGGCGGCCGCCTACTTCGAGAACGTCGCGCTGACCGAGGGCAACGTCCTCGGCGGGCAGCAGGCCATCACGGCGACGCCCTTCACCGAGGCCGCCAAGCCCATGTTCGACAAGGGCAAGCCGGGCTGCTGGTTGCTCAAGCAGGGCTCGTTCTTCGTCGGTCCCGACTTCCTGCCCGAGGAGGTCTTCGCCAACCTCGACGACGAGCTCGGCGTCATGGGCTTCCCGCCGGCGGAGGCGGGCGGCGACAACCCGGTCCTCGGCGGTGGCGACCTCGCCGTCTTGATGAACGACTCCGAGGACGCCAAGACCGCGATGAACCTCCTGGCGACGGCGGACATCGGTGACGAGGCTGCTCCGGTCTCCTCGTTCATCTCGCCGTTCAAGGACTTCGACGCCTCGCTCTACCCGAGCGAGACGACCCGCACGATCGCCAAGGTGGCCTACGACGCCTCGGCGTTCCTCTTCGACGGCTCGGACTCGATGCCCGCCGAGGTGGGTGCCGGGTCGTTCTGGAAGGAGATGACCGCGTGGCTCAACGGTGACGAGGACATCGACACCGCCTTGCAGAACATCGACGACAGCTGGCCGTCGAGCTGACACCTGTACCGCCCTCTGCCTGTGGGGCTCGCGTGTGACGCGAGCCCCACGGGTTCCCCGGCTCACTGCAGGAAGGTTGTCCGCACATGCTCGAGAAGACACTCACCGCGCTCATCACGGTCCTGGCCGGTGTCGGCGCTGCGCTGGCCCTCTACTGGGTCCTCAACAAGATCTCCGAACTGCTGCCGGCGCGTCTCGAGGAGCGCCTGAAGCCGTGGTTCTACATCCTGCCCGCCTACCTCGCGATCGCGATATTCGTGATCTACCCGGCCGTGCAGACCTTCGTCTACAGCTTCAAGACCAAGGTCGGCTTCCCCGCCGAGACGTGGGTGGGGTTCGAGAACTACAAGACCCTGCTCTCCAGCGACGCCTTCCGGCAGACGCTGCTCAACACGCTGCTGTGGATCCTCTTCGTGCCGGCCGCGGTGGTGGTCCTCGGCCTCCTCGTCGCCCTGCTCGCGGACCGGCTCGCGACCCGCGGCGAGAACGCCGTCAAGACGCTGATCTTCATGCCGATGGCCATCTCGATGGTCGGCGCGGCCACCGTGTGGGGCCTGGTCTACGACTACCGCCCGCCGGGCCGCCCCCAGGTGGGGCTGCTCAACGGCATCGTCGACGCCTTCGGGGGTGACCCCGTCGCCTGGCTGCAGGAGAACACGCTGCACTTCAACAGCTTCCTGCTGATGGTGATGCTGCTCTGGATGAACGTCGGCTTCGCCATGGTGCTGCTGTCCGCGGCCGTCAAGGGCGTGCCGACCGAGACGCTCGAGGCGGCGCGCATCGACGGCGCCGACGAGCGCCAGGTCTACGTCCGCGTCGTGCTCCCGCAGATCAAGGGCACGATCGTCACCGTCTTCATCACCGTGCTGATCGGCGTCATGAAGGTCTTCGACATCGTGTTCGTGATGACCAACGGCAACTTCAACACCAACATCATCGGCAACGAGTTCTACCTGCAGTTCTTCAACAACAACAACCAGGGCGCGGCTGCGGCCATCGCCGTCATGCTCATGCTGGCCGTGATCCCGATCATGATCTACCAGGTCCGCAACTTCCGCGCCGAGGAGGCAGCCCGATGACGACCAGTCTCACGCCACCCGTGGTGGCAGCCGGTTCCGCACCGGCGGGCAAGCCCGGCAAGGAGGGTGGGGCCACCGGCGGTGCCGGTTGGTTCACCTACCTCGCCCTCGCGATCGTCGTCCTGTTGTGGATCCTGCCCACCGTCGGCATCATTCTCACCTCGTTCCGCAGCCGGGACGACGCCGCCAGCGGCGGGTGGTGGGAGCTCTTCCTCAAGCCTGCCGGCTTCGGCGACCTGACCTTCGAGAACTACCAGAAGGCCATCCAGGGGACCAACCTCGGTGAGGGCTTCATCAACAGCCTCGCGATCGCCCTGCCGGCGACGTTCATCCCGATCCTCGTCGCGGCGTTCGCTGCCTACGCGTTCACGTTCATGAGGTTCCCCGGTCGCGACGTGCTGTTCGTCGTGATCGTCGGGATGCTGGTCGTGCCCAACTTCGTCTCGTTCGTGCCGATGCTCAAGATCTACCGCGACCTCGGCATGGGTGGCACGTTCCCGGCGGTGTGGCTCTTCCACGTGGGCTTCGGGATGTCGCTGGCGATCTTCATGATCCGCAACTACATGGCGACGCTGCCCGGCACCATCATCGAGTCCGCCAAGATCGACGGGGCCAGCCACTTCCAGACGTTCTTCCGGCTGGTGCTCCCGATGTCGGTGCCGGTCCTGGCGTCGTTCGCGATCTTCCAGTTCCTCTGGGTGTGGAACGACCTGCTGGTGGCCCTGGTCTTCCTCGGCCCCGGCGACAAGGCGCCGATGACGGTGTCGATCTCGCAGCTGCTCGGCCAGCAGGGGCAGAACCAGGAGCTCGTCACCGCATCGGGCATGTTCTCGATGATCGTGCCGATCGTCGTGTTCCTGTCCCTGCAGCGGTTCTTCGTGCGCGGCCTGACCGCGGGAGCCGTGAAGGGCTGACCTCCCTCCGTACGTCGCCCGGCACCCTTGCCGGGCGACGTACCGAGTCACGCGACGACCCGGAAAGCGAGCGATGCTCTTTCCTCCCCGCAGCCCGGACGGCTGCCCCTGGCTGGCCCTCGAGCTCGACACCGACGGCGACCTGCTCCCGCGGATCCTCTGGGCGGGGGTCGCCACCCCGACGACAGCCGCCCCGGCGGGCTATCCCTCGACCTTCCGCGGTCCCGGGGTGCCGCTGCTGGGCGAGCACGCCCACGAGCTCTTCACGCGTCCACACCTCAGCGGCCACCGCACCGGTGCGCCCGGCTCGGACGCCGCCTGGTCGACCCGGTTCGTGCTGGACCACGTCGAGGAGTCCGACTCCCGGCTCGTCGTCAGGGCCGGGGACGCGGCTGCGGGCCTCACCCTGACCACGGAGCTCGAGGGACTGCCCGGCGGGCTGCTGCGAGGACGCCACGTGCTCCGCAGCACCGGCCCCGGCAGCTTCCACCTCGCTGCGCTCGACGTCGTGCTGCCGGCCGCCGACGACCTCATCGAGCTGCTCGACCTCACCGGCCGCCACGAGGGCGAGCGCACCCCGCAACGACACCGGGTCGCCGACGGGCTCTGGCTGCGCGAGGGCCGCGAGGGCCGGCCCGGTCTCGGTGGCGCGACGACGGCCGTCCTCGGCACCCGGGGCTTCGACACCCGCACCGGCACCGTGCTGGGCGTCCACGTCGCCTGGAGCGGCAACAGCCTGCTGCGGGTGGAGCGCTCCCCCGACCTGGGCACCACGCTCGGCGGTGGTGAGCTGCTGCTGCCCGGCGAGGTCGCGCTCGAGCAGGGCGACGAGCACGTCACCCCCTGGGTCGTCTTCGGCGCGTCCGACGAGGGACTCGACGGTCTCGCCGCCGCCTTCCACACCTACGAGCGGTCCCTGCCCGCGCACCCGTCACACCAGCCGGTGGTGCTCAACGTCTGGGAGGCGGTGTGGTTCGACCACGACCTGCCGCGCCTGCGCGAGATCGCCGATCGGGCGGCCCGCATCGGCATCGAGCGGTTCGTGCTGGACGACGGCTGGTTCCACGGACGCCGCGACGACACGGCCGGACTCGGCGACTGGTCGGTCGATGCCGACATCTGGCCCCAGGGTCTGACGCCGCTGGCCGAGCACGTGCGCTCGCTGGGGATGGAGTTCGGCCTGTGGTTCGAGCCGGAGATGGTCAACCCCGACTCCGACCTCCATCGCGCCCACCCCGACTGGATCCTGGGCACCGGCGCGCGGGTCCCGCAGCTGCACCGCAGCCAGCTCGTGCTCGACCTGTCACGCCCGGAGGTGTGGCAGCACGTCCACGACCGGGTGCACGAGGTGCTGTCCTCCACGCCGGTCGACTACGTCAAGTGGGACCACAACCGCGAGCTGCTGGAGGCGGGGTCCGCCGCGCGTGGCGGGGCACCGGTGGTGCGCGAGCAGACCCTCGCCTTCTACCGGATGCTCGACTCGCTGCGCGCCCTGCATCCCGGCATCGACTGGGAGTCGTGCGCCTCCGGCGGCGGTCGCATCGACCTCGGCGTCCTCGAGCGCACCCAGCGCGTGTGGACCTCCGACATGACCGACGCGCTGGCGCGCCAGCACATCCAGCGGTGGACGGCCCAGCTCGTGGCGCCGGAGTACCTCGGCGCCCACGTGAGCGCACCCGTAGCCCACCAGACCGGACGCACGCTCCCCCTCGACTTCCGGGCGGCGACGGCGCTCTTCGGTGCCTTCGGCGTGGAGTGGGACCTGAGCACGGCCACCGACGACGAGCTGTCCGCGCTCGCTGGGTGGGTCGACCTCCACAAGCACTTCCGGCCGCTGCTGCACTCCGGTCGGCTGGTGCGCCCCGAGTCGGCGGACGACGCGGTGCTTCTCCACGGGGTCGTCGCGCAGGACGGCTCGGAGGCGCTGCTCGCCCACGTCCAGATGGACGAGTCCGCCAGCAACCGCGGGACGGTCGTCCGGGTCCCCGGGCTCGTGCCGGGTGCGACGTACGCCGTCCGGTGGGCGGGTCCGGTCGACCGCCGGGCGGTGAGCAGGTCCGTTGAGCTCCCCGAGGCCGGCCCCACTGGCGGCGTCGTGGTGCAGGGTGCGGCACTGGCCACGCGGGGTTACTGGATCCCACGCCGACGCCCGGAGACGGTCACGCTCGTGCACGTGTCACCCGCCGGAGAGGACCGATCTCGATGAGCAGTCCCGACGAGGACTGGTGGCGCACCGCGGTCGTCTACCAGGTCTACCCCCGCAGCTTCGCCGACTCCGACGGCGACGGCATCGGTGACCTGCGCGGGCTGATCGGCCGGCTCGACCACCTCGAGCGGCTCGGCGTGGACGTGGTGTGGCTGTCCCCCATCTATCCCTCCCCGCAGGACGACGCGGGCTACGACATCAGCGACTACCAGGACGTCGACCCGACCTTTGGCTCCCTGGCCGACCTCGACGAGCTCCTCGCGGCGCTGCACGGCCGCGGCATGCGGCTGATGATGGACCTCGTCGTCAACCACACCAGCGACGAGCACCCGTGGTTCGTGGAGTCACGGTCGTCGCCGGACAGCCCCAAGCGGGACTGGTACTGGTGGCGACCACCCCGCGAGGGCGCGGTCGCAGGCACGCCCGGGGCCGAGCCGACCAACTGGGAGAGCTTCTTCTCGGGGCCCGCCTGGACCCTCGACGAGGCGAGCGGCGACTACTACCTGCACCTGTTCTCCCGCAAGCAGCCGGACCTCAACTGGGAGAACCCCGAGGTCCGGGCCGCGGTCTACTCGATGATGCGCTGGTGGCTCGATCGTGGAGTCGACGGCTTCCGGATGGACGTCATCAACCTGATCTCCAAGGACGTCGGCCTGCCCGACGGGATCGTGCACGCGGGCGTCCTGGGCGACGGGACGCCGTACGTCATGAACGGCCCGCGGATCCACGAGTTCCTGGCGGAGATGCACCGCGAGGTGCTGCACGGCCGGGACCGCACGATCCTCAGCGTCGGCGAGATGCCGGGCGCGACCATCGAGGAGGCCCAGCTCTACACCGACCCCGACCGCCGCGAGGTCGACATGGTGTTCACCTTCGAGCACATGGGTGTCGACCATGCCCACACCAAGTGGGACCTGGTGCCGTTCCGGCTGGTCGCCC
Organism: Nocardioides sp.; assembly: GCF_025965415.1. Classification (GTDB taxonomy): domain Bacteria; phylum Actinomycetota; class Actinomycetes; order Propionibacteriales; family Nocardioidaceae; genus Nocardioides. The sequence continues at coordinate 27,299 of NZ_JAOPWY010000185.1, read as the reverse complement.
TCAAGACCGTGCTCGGGCGGTGGCAGGCCGGCCTCGCCGGGGTCGGCTGGAACTCGCTCTACTGGAACAACCACGACCAGCCCCGCGTGGTGTCGCGCTTCGGCGACGACGGCCGGTGGCGGGTGCGCTCGGCCAAGCTCCTCGGGACCGTCCTGCACCTGCACCGCGGGACGCCGTACGTCTACCAGGGCGAGGAGCTCGGGATGACGAACTTCCCGTTCTCCGGCATCGAGGACTTCCGCGACATCGAGTCGCTCAACCACCACCGCACCGCGGTGGAGCTGGGCGCCGACCCCGAGCAGGTGCTCGAGGCACTGCGGTCCCGCGGTCGCGACAACGCCCGTACGCCGATGCAGTGGGACGCCTCGCCGCACGCCGGCTTCACCACCGGCACCCCGTGGCTGCCGGTCAACCCCGACCACACGGAGGTCAACGCCGAGGCGGCGACCGCCGACGACGAGTCGGTGTTCCACCACTACCGACGGCTCATCGAGCTCCGGCACACCGAGCCGGTGGTGGCGCACGGTGACTTCTCCATGCTGCTGCCGGAGGACGACACCGTCTACGCGTTCACCCGGTCCCTCGACGACGTCGAGCTGCTGGTCGCGGCGAACTTCTCCGGCGAACCGGTGCGTGCCGACCTCGACCTGACCGACTGGGCCGACGCCGAGCTCCTGCTGGGCAACGTCGAGCCGGGCGCGGGTCCGTGGGACGGCCGCCTCGAGCCGTGGGAGGCCAGGCTCCTGCGCCGCCGACGCTGACGGCGTGCCGCCGTCAGTAGGTGCCGAGGTACTTCTTCGGCGTGCCCGGCGCCGGCAGCCGCTGCACGGTCACCGACCCCATCATCGCCATCCCGCGCACCCGCACGACCGGGGAGTCGGGACCCACCTCGGCCGGCGTCTTGTCCTTGCCGTGGCCGAACTCGCCCATGATCGGCGTCCCGTCGATCACCACGTGGAAGTGGGCCGGGACGATGATCTTGACCTCGCCCATGATGGTGCTGGCGTTGATCTGGGTGGTGTGCGCGGACAGCTGGGCCTGACGGAGGTCGATCAGGACGGAGCCCATCAGGGCGAACGCGCTGTGGTGCTCCGGCACCGACCAGACGCCCTGCCGCTTGCACTCCCCCATGATCGCCGTCGACGAGGCGTGGCCGACCGCCGGCACGTGGCTCGGCCGCGGGACCGGTGCGCTCGCCGGCTGCGGGTGCGTGGGCAGGTGGAGGTCGGCGGTGATCGGCACCAGGTCGGCGTACGTCTTGGCGCCCCACGTCTGCTCGAGGCGCTCGTCGAGCTCCTCGAGGTCGATGCGGCCCTCCCCGGCGGCCTCGCGCAGGACCTCGGCGACCTTCTGGCGGTCGTTGTCCGAGATCCGCAGCTGCGACGGGTCTGGTGGCCGGTTCTCGATCTCCCCCATGGCGTCAGGATAGCGAGCAGCGGGACCTCTGACCCGTGACGGCCGTCAGCCGACCGGGCGTGGCGACCACCCCGTGGCCGCCACGCCCGGTCCCCGTGGAGCCTCAGCGCCCCGCGGAGCCGTACTCGTCGCCGAAGTCGATCCGGGTGCGGGTGACTCCGCCATCGGGATCGGCCGACTGCCACGACGGGGCCGGGCACGTCGGTGCGGGTCCGTCGATGGCGACGTTCCAGTGCGGCTGGACGATGAAGCACGGCCGCTGGGGCTGGGGCTCGGTGATGGCGGACGCCGGCTGGACGGCGTACGTCGTGGTGATGGCGCTGATGCAGGTGATGGTCGTGGCGCCCGCGATCGCGGCGATCCGGCGGAACGACGAGGTGGTGGTGAACATGGCGATCTCCTCTAGGTGGAGCCGAGCGGGTGCCCGGCAACTTCTCGGACCACCAGAGTTCGTCCGCCGCGGACCGGGTTGACGACGGTTGACGAAGGTTGACGACCACCCGGAAGCCGGTTGCCGAGCGGGCCGGCGCGGGAGGATCCTCGACACGGGAGCGGGTGGGTTGGAGGGCCCGATGAGCGCACTGCCTCGACCGGACGTGAGGGGACCGAGCCGCGCCCTCAACGACGCCCTCCACGACCTCCACCACCGCGCCGGCTGGCCCTCGCTGCGCACCCTCGCGCGGGAGACCGGCGTCTCCCACACCACCGTCTCCAAGGCCTTCTCCCGGCCTGCCCTCCCCACCTGGGGCACCCTCGAGCTCCTCGTCGAGGCGATGGGCGGAGACACCGGCGAGTTCCACGCGCTCTGGCTCGCCGCCTCCACCCCAACCGACGGGGTGGGCGACGGGATGTCGCCGGCTCCCCGCATCGCCGGGCGCCGGGCTGAGCTCGCCGCCGTACGCACCCACCTCGAGACCGCCTCAGGACTGCTGCTCGTCACCGGCGAGGCCGGCATCGGCAAGACCAGGCTGGTCACCACGGCTGCCCGCGCCAGTGCGGTCCGTGTCGCCTGGGGCAGCTGCCTCCCGCTGTCGAACGAGATCCCGCTGCTCCCGGTCGCCGACTGCATCCGCAGCCTGCGCGAGCTCGACATCCCGGCGTTCGACGGGGTCCTGAGCCGATGCCCGTCCTACGTGGCCGAGTCCCTGGCCACCCTCGTCCCCGAGGTCGGCCCCGGCAGCGCACGTGCCAGGACCGAGGACCGCGGCCTGTTGTTCAGCGCGCTGGTCGCCGCACTGCGCGCCATGGCCGACCAAGGACGAGTCTCACTCTTCGTCGAGGACCTGCACTGGTCCGACCCCGCCACCCTCGACTTCATCGAGCACCTCGTCACGCGGGGCCTTCCGGTCCCGGTCCTCGGCACCTGGCGATCGGACGACCTCGGGACACCCGACTCCAGCGACGACTGGCGCACGCGCATGGGGAGCCGGTCGGGGACGACGGTTCTCGCTCTGGGGCCGCTGAGCCGTCGCGAGACCGCCGAGCAGCTCGCGCTGCTCGGCGCCGACGCGCACACGCGCCTGGACACGATCCACGGCAGGAGCCAGGGGCTGCCCCTGTTCACCGAGCAGCTCGCCGCGCACCTCGACGAGGACGCCGGGCTGCCGAGCGTCCTTGCCGACCTGCTCGACCGCCGGCTGCTGGGGATCGACGAGACGGCGTGGTCGGTGGTCCGGGGCCTCGGCCTCGCCGAGAGACCGCTCCCGCCCGCTCCTCTGGCAGCGGTGAGCGGTCTCGACCAGGAACAGCTCACCCGCGTCCTCCGCGACCTGCGGGAACGTCGGCTGCTGCGGCCCAACGAGGAGGGGAATGCCCAGCTGCAACACCCGCTGCTGGCCGAGGCCGTGCAGCGCCGGCTCGTCGCGGGCGAGGGGGTCGCGACACACCGCAAGCTCGCCCAGGCCCTCGCGGAGCAGCCCGAGGCCGAGGCCGCCGAGGTCGCCGAGCACTGGCGCCGGGCAGGAGACGATGGCCGGGAGCTCGACTGGAGGATCGCCGCCGCCCGGGGCGCCGCCGCGCGCTTCGACAGACGCCAGGAGGCGGACCACTGGTTGCGCGTCCTCGAGATCTGGCCCACCGACGGCGTCGAGCGTGGTGGTGACCCTGCCGTCAGGCGCGCCGACGTCTACCTGCGGGCGATGGACTCGCTGCGCGCGTCCTTCCGCTTCGACGAGGCGGCCGCACTGAGCGAGGCCGCGGAGACGGCGCTCGCGGGTGTCGACCTCGATGCCGGCGACCGGGCCGACCTGCTCTTCCGGCGATCCATCTTCCGCGGCGAGCCCGAGGGGTTCGAGAGCGGGCTCGCGCTGCTCGAGGAGGCGCTCGCCGTCCACGAGACGCTGCCGGTCAGGGAGGGCAAGGTCCGCGCACTCGACAGGAAGCAGAACCTGCTCTTCGCGATGGGCAGGTCGGCGGAGTCCCGCGCGGTGGCGTACGAGGAGGTCGACGCCGCCCGTCAGCTCGGCGATCCGATCCTGCTCCGTGACGCGCTGATGCGGGTGGCCTGGCACGTGGGCATCGGTGGCGAGCTCCACCGTGGACAGGCACTGCTTGCTCGCGCAGGCGTCGAGTCGGGCGCCCTCGACGACCCGCTCGGCGACGTCCGGTGCGGCGTCTACGCGACCGACATGTTCCTGACCTGCGGCGCACCTGCCGATGACGTGGTCACCGCCGGTCGCCCGGCACTGGACGTCGCGCGTGCACATGATCTCGACAACCCCCAGGTGATGCTGGTGAGGGTCAACGTCGCGTTCTCCCTGCTGCGCGGCGGGCGCGTCGCCGATGCCGAGGACGTGATCGCGACGCCGGCGGATGCCCCCTTCGAGCTGGACCGGTGGCCTCTCCACACGGCCCGCGCGGTGATCGACTCGCGGCGCGGGCTGTCGACGAGTGCGATGGACCGCCTGGAGGAGATCTGGACGGAACCGTCGACCAGTGCTCCCCTGGACCTGGAGTTCCTCGCCTGGGCCTCGGACGTCGCGTGGTGGGCGGGCGCTGCGGAACAGGCCCTGACCCGACTCGTGGCGCCCCTGGTCGACGTGGCCGAGTCCGCTGCCGTGCGCCTGCTCGCCCCGACCCTGGTGGTGGCCGCTCGGGTCGCTGCCGGAGTCGATGACCGCGACGCGCTCGCGCGACTGGCGGACGTGGCTGGCCGGTCCGGCCTGTTGGACGAGGACCACCGGACGGACCCCCATCTCGCGGCTCATCGCGTCACCTTCGCCGCAGAGCTGGCATCAGCGACGTCCGAGAAGACGGTGGAACGGTGGGCGGCGGCAGCTGCCGCCTGGGTCACCCTCCGCGCCCCGCACGACGCGGCGTACTGCCGCTGGCAGGGGGCGCAAGCGGCGTCGAGAGTCGGTCAGGGCACCGTCGCCGCTCGCTTGCTGAAGCGGGCCGCCCGGGAGGCCCGCGAGCACGTCCCGCTCTCCGAGGCCATCGCCCGGACCGCGCAGGGCATCGCAGGCTAGGGGGTCCTGGCCGCCGCGACGTGCTGGTAGTCCTTCGACGTCACCCAGTAGCCGCCCCACTGCCACCCGATCCGGGCGAACTCCCGCACGAGCAGGTCGTCCTGGCGGATCACCCCGAGCGGCACCGGCGCCGACCTGCCGCGGTCGATCCCCGCGAAGCGACGCCCGGCCGGCGGGTCGATCGAGCCGGGACGGACGTAGGGGTTCTGGACGGGGTTGATGTCGATGGCCGCCCCGTAGGCGTGGTCCGACCAGCTCTGCTGCCCCGCGACCCGGCGGCAGTTGAAGCCCGACGTGTTGTTGTCCGCCATCGAGGCGTCGTCGCCGCCGCCGTAGTGGTCGACCAGCCGCATCCGCGCGATCGGGTAGCCGACGTCGTACAACCTCTCGAAGACCTCGGTGACGTCGCGGGCGAAGCGTCGGTGGACCACCATCTCGCCGGTGCGAGCCAGGCCGCCGAAACCGCGGTAGGTCATGGTCAGGTGGCGCAGGTCGGACAGCGGGACGGGGCACCCGCGCCGGTGGCTGCTGCCCCGCATGCGCGCGGCCAGGGCTGAGTCGATGGGTGCGACGGTCGCCTCGTACGCCGGGTCCGCCGTCTTCGTCTCCCCGCGCGTCGTCCCGAGGCCCGAGCAGCGGGCGCCGGCCCGCCAGTCGCGGACCGCACCTGCCCTGGCACGTCCGGTCAGCGGCACCGGTCGCCCGTCGGACGCGAGCCGGGCCGGGACCCAGTCCTCCTCGACCACGCCGTCCGTGTCCAGGCGCAGCACCAGCACGCCGGTGTCGGGCTGCCGGGAGTGGTACCAGACGAAGTTGCCGAGGCCGTACGACACATAGGTGTCGCCGGCCCAGCCGCCCCCGCCGACCACGTGCGAGTGGCTGCCGACAACGACGTCGGCGCCGGCGTCGGCGAGCCGGTCGGCGAGCAGGCGCTGGCTCTGGGTCGGACAGGCCTCGTTCTCGCGTCCCCAGTGCAGGTAGACCACGACCAGGTCACGGCGTTCGGCAGCCGCCTCGACGGCCCCGAGCAGCAGGTCCGTACGACTCCCGCGGGCCGCCGCGATCCCGGCGTTGTCCGGGCCGGCCGCCCAGACGTCGCTGCCGCCCTCGCGCTGCACCGTGTCGGCTGCGAGGAAGGCCACGTCGAGGTCGTCCACCCGCACCACGTGCGGGGTGAAGGCCTCGGCTGCGTCGCGACCGGCCCCCACCACTCCGACCCGGTTGCGCCGCGCCGTCCTGATCGTGTCGTCCAGGCCGACCTGTCCGTAGTCGCCGGCGTGGTTGTTGGCGACGGTGACCACGTCGACACCCGCGTCGGCGAGCGCGCCCAGGGCACGCGCCGGCGTACGGAAGTAGTAGCGGTCGGAGGCGAGCTCCAGCTCCTTGGGGTCACGGCGCCCGTGCCTGGTGACCGGCGTCTCGAGGTTGACCATCGCGACGTCCGCGGACCGCAGGGTCCGGGCGACCGGGCCGAGCCCTCGGCGCAGCAGGGCCCCGACGTGGGCCTCGAAGTGGACGTCCCCGGCGAACGCGAGGGTGACCTCGCGGCCCGCCGGCGTCGCGACCGCGTCGTCGACGACCGGGCCCGGGTCGCCGTCACGGGTGCGGGTGTCCCCCGGCGTCGTCGAGGTGCAGGCGGTCAGGGCGAGCGCAGCCACCGTCGCGCCGCCCCACGTCCGGACTCCCATCTCCCGATTGTGCCGGGCACCTCCACACCCGCACCTCGAGCCGGTCAGGCGGTCCGCTCGTCCGACCGTCCGGAGTCCGAGTGGGACGCGAGGAAGCGGGACACGGCGAGCGCCGCCTGCCGTCCGGCGCGCGGGGCACCGATCGTGCTGGCCGACGGCCCGTAGCCGACCAGCTGCACCCGCGGGTCGAGCAGCGCGGTGGTGGCGCCCTGCACGTTGCCGCGCACCGGCACCAGTGCGATGCCGCCCTCGCGGGTCCGGAGCCCGAGCGGGGCCAGGTGGTCGACCGCCGGCCGGAACCCGGTCGCCCAGAGGATCGCGTCGACCCGCTCGAAGGCAGCTTGTCCTGAGCCTGTCGAAGGGTCGCTCCAGCGCACCCCGTCGGCCTCGATCCGGTCGAACATCGGCAGCCGTCGGTAGGCGCCGAGCCGGGCGGCCTCCTGCTCCTGCGGTCGCAGCGCCAGTCCGGTCACGCTGACCACGCTCGCCGGCGGCAGCCCCCGGCGTACGCGCTCCTCGACGGCGGTCACCGCCGCGAGGCCGGCGGCGGCGTCGAACTCCTCGCGCCACACGGGCTCGCGCCGGGTGACCCACAAGGTGTCGGTGACCGGGGCCAGCTCCCCGAGGAACTGCACGGCCGAGGCCCCTCCGCCGACGACGAGGACACGCCGGCCGCGGAAGTGCTCCGCGCCCGGGTAGTGCGCGGTGTGCACCTGCTCCCCGCCGAACTCCCCGATGCCGGGGTAGTAGGGCACGAACGGTCGCGTCCAGGTGCCGGTCGCGTTGACGAGCGTGCGGGTGCGCCAGGCCCGGTCACCCGCGTGCACCGCCAGCAGGTCACCGTCGTCCTCGACGCGCTCGACCCGCACGGGTCGCACCACAGGGAGGCCCTGCTCGCGCTCGTAGTCGCCGAAGTAGTCGGGCACCGCGGCGCTGGCGGCCCGCGCGGAGCTGGTCGGAGCCGCCGATCCGGGAAGGTCCGCGACGCCGTGCACGTCAGCCATGCTGAGGGAGGCCCACCGGTGCTGCCAGGCCCCACCGGCGTGCGGATTGGCGTCGAGCACGACGTGGTCGATGCCGCGCTGGCGCAGGAAGTACGACGCGGCAAGGCCCGCCTGGCCCGCGCCGATCACCACAGAATCCAGGACGTCCACGGTGGCAGAACGCCCACCCCGCAGCATCTATGCCCGTCACCATCTCCGTGGCAGCCTCGAGCCATGGACATCGCCACTCGCGCCACCACCCTGCTCGAGCTCCACCACACCGGCACCACGCTGGTCCTCCCCACGGTCTGGGACGCCTGGTCGGCACGCGTCGTCGCCGACGCCGGCTTCCCCGCCCTGAGCATCGGCAGCCACCCGCTGGCCGACTCCCGCGGGCAGGGCGACAACGAGGACATGACCCTCGACGACGCCCTCGACGGCGTACGCCGCATCTGCTCCGCCGTGCCCGACGTGCCCGTCACCGCCGACATGGAGGCGGGCTACGGCACCGATCCCGCCGAGCTGGTCGACCGCCTGCTCGAGGCCGGCGCGGTCGGCATCAACATCGAGGACACCGTGCACTCCGAGGGCGGTCGGATGCGCTCGGTCTCCGAGCACGCCGACTACATCGGTGGCCTGCGCCGCGCCGCCGACGCGGCGGGGGTCGACCTCGTCATCAACGCGCGCACGGACGCCTTCATCAAGAAGGACCAGTTCGAGGACCCGGTCGCCGAGGCGATCACCCGGCTGCTGGCGTGCGAGGAGGCCGGGTCGCGCTGCTCGTACCCCGTCGGCGCACCGGACGCGCCCTCGCTCCAGCGGCTCCTCGACGCGCTCGCCGGCCCGGTGAACGTGATCGCCAACCCCCGCAAGGGCTCCGCCGCGGGATCGCTCGAGGACCTGCAGGTGATGGGCGTGCACCGGGTGACCTTCGGGCCGCTGCTGCAGAAGGAGCTGGCCCCCGACCTGGCCGCCCTGGTCGCGCCCTGGAAGTAGGGCGGCCGGCCGGCCCCCAACTCGCCAACTCACGAGTTGGTCAACCAACCGGTGAGTTGGCAGCAGCACCCTCACCCACCACGAGCACCGGCGACGGCTCGACCTCGAGGCGTACGGCGTGGCCGGGCTGGAGGCGCAGCGCGTCGGAGCTGGCGAGCTGGGCGACCACGTGCGTGCCGTCCGCCAGCGTGCAGGTCACCCGTGAGAGCGGGCCGAGGAACATCACCGTCGCCACGGTGGCGGGCCCGGCAGCATCCGCCACGACCGACACCGACTCGGGCCGGACCAGCGCGTGGCCCGGGCCGGAGGCGGAGCCGGGCAGGACCGGCACGTCGCGACCCAGCACCGAGGCGACGCCGTCGCGGACGTGCGCCGGGATGCGGTTGCTGAGGCCGACGAACTCCCCCACGAACTGGCTCGCGGGAGCGGAGTAGAGCTCCGCCGGGGGCGCGAGCTGCTCGAGGCGACCGGCATTCATGACGCCGACCCGGTCGGCGACGGCGAGCGCCTCCTCCTGGTCGTGGGTGACGAACAGGGTCGTGGTGCCGACCTCGATCTGGACGCGACGGATCTCGTCGCGCAGCTGCACCCGCACCTTGGCGTCGAGGGCCGACAGCGGCTCGTCGAGGAGCAGGACCGACGGCTCGATCGCGAGCGCCCGGGCGAGCGCGACGCGCTGCTGCTGCCCTCCGGAGAGCTGGTGGGCGTAGCGGTCGGCGTGCTCGGCCAACCCGACCAGGTCGAGCATGTCGCCGGCGCGGGCACGCCGGGCGGCACCGTCGCGTCCGCGCATCTTGAGACCGAAGGCGACGTTGTCGATGACCGTCATGTGGGGGAACAGGCTGTAGGCCTGGAACACCATCCCCATGTCGCGCTTGCTGGCCGGCACCCGGGTCAGGTCCTTGCCGCCGACCGACACCGTGCCGGACGTCGCGGTGTCCAGTCCCGCCAGGATGCGCAGCGCGGTGGTCTTGCCGCAGCCCGAGGGGCCGAGCAGGGCGACGAGCTCGCCGGGTGCGATGTGCACCGTGAAGCCGTCGAGCGCCTTCACGGCGCCGTACACGCGGGTGAGGTCGTCCAGGTCGACGGCGAGACCGTGGTCGGTCATGAGGAGGCTCCTTGCTTGTGCCGGTCACGGCTGAGGAAGGTGAGGCCGACGAGCAGCAGCGACACGAACAGCATCGAGGCCAGCGCCGCGGCCATGGCCGCTGGCCCGTTGCTCTTGTAGAGCGCTGCCATCGCCACCGGCAGGGTGTCGAAGTGGAGCAGCGAGGCGAACACGAACTCGCCCAGCACGAGCGCGACCGAGATGAAGGCGGCGCCGAGTATGCCGCCGGTGATGTTGGGCATGATGATCCGCACGATGACGGTGAACCACCCCGCGCCCAGCGACCGGGCGGCCTCCGACAGCGTCGCAGCATCGATCGCCGAGAGCGAGGCGTCCACGGCGCGGAACGAGTACGGCAGCACCAGCACGACGTAGGCGAAGGTCAGCACCAGCGCGCTGTCGCCCAGCAGGTAGGTCACCCACGAGTAGACGTTGCTGATGCCGACCACGATCACCAGCGCCGGAATGGTCAGGGGCAGCAGGCACAGGAACTCGATGAGCTTCTTGGCCCGCGGCACGCGCAGCCGCACCCACACCATCGTCGGCACCAGCAGGGCGACCATGAGCACCACGGTGAACAGCGCCAGCAGTAGCGAGGCGACGATCGAGGACCGGAGGTCCTCGTCGGTGTACATGAACTCCCAGTTGTCCCAGGTGCGACCCGGCGCGCTCCCGCGGACCTGGGTGGAGAAGTCGAACATCGCCAGCAACGGGACGAAGAAGTAGGCAGCGAACACCAGCAGCACGACCGCCCGGAACACCCGGAAGGTCCTGGAGGTGCTCATCGCAGCCACCTCGACGTACGCCGCAGCAGCAGGTTGTAGGCGACCATCACCAGCGTCACCACCACGATCATCTCCAGCGCGAGCGCGAAGCCGACGTTGGCCTGGCCGAGAAGGACCTCGCTGGTGATCGCCTGGCGGATGAGGAGCGGCACGATCGGCTGGCCCTGGCTGACCAGGACGGCCGCGGTGGCGTAGGCGGCGAAGGCGTTGGCGAAGAGCAGCAGCACCGCACCCAGGAAGGCGGGTGTGAGCAGAGGGAGGGCGACGTGGCGCCAGTACTCCCAGGTGCTCGCACCGAGGTTGATCGCCGCCTCGCGCCACTGGGGGCGGAGGCCGTCGAAGGCGGGCGCGAAGACGATCACCATCAGCGGGATCTGGAAGTAGGAGTAGACGACGACCAGGCCGGGCAGCCCGAAGAGCCAGCCGGAGCCGTAGATGTCGGCGCCGAGGAGGTCGCTGACCACCTTGGTGACGATGCCCACCTGGCCGATCGTCGCGATCCAGGCGAAGGCGAGCACCACGCCACCGAACTGGGCGAGCACGCCGCTCACCGCGAGCGTGGCCCGGCGCAGCAGGCTCTGCGTCGGCATCGACACGACCAGGTAGGCGAGCAGGGCGCCCAGGACGGCGCCGATGATCGCCGTCGCGGCCGAGAGGATCAGCGATCCCTTCAGCGCCGAGAGGGCCGCCTCGCTGGTGAGGGCGTCGAGGTTGCCGAGCGTCGGTCGGCCGGACTCGTCCTGGAAGGCCCCGACGACGACGGTGAGCGTCGGGGCGACGAGGAAGACGAGGACGAAGCCGAGGAAGGGCAGCAGCGGGAGGACCGGGCCGACGGCGAACCGTCGGCCCGGACCCGCGCCGGTGGTCGGCGTGCTCAGCGGACGGCCTTGGACCAGTTCGCTGCGAGGTACTCGCCAGCCGTCACCGTCTGGTCGTCGGTCGGGACCACGGGCTCGCCGGTGACCTCGGGCAGGGCGCCCCAGAGCTCGGCGTCGATGGTGCCGGCCTCGGCCATCGCCTCGCCGCGCACCGGTCGGGCACCGCCCTTGAGCCACAGGTTCTGGCCCTCGTCGCTGTAGAGGAACTCCTGCCACAGGCGGGCGGCGGCCGGGTGCGGCGCGTCGGCGTTGATGGCCTGGAAGTAGTAGCCGGCCACGACGGCCTCCTCGGGCACCACCGTCTTCCAGGTGTCGACGTTGGCAGCCGCCGCCGCGCCGAGGTAGTCCCAGTCGATCACGACGGGCGTGGTGCCCTGCTCGATCGTGGTCGAGTCGGGGTCGACGGTGAGGAAGTTGCCGGCCTTCTTGAGGTCGGCGAAGAAGTCGACGCCGGGAGCGATGTCGTCGGCGGAGCCGCCGTTGGCGATGGCCGCCATCATCACGCCGCTGAAGGCGGCGCCCGCCTGGGTCGGGTCGCCGTTGAGGGCGACCTTGCCCTTGAACTCGGGCTTCAGCAGGTCGGCCAGGGACGTGACGTCGGGGACGACCGCGGAGTCGTAGCCGATGGACATGTAGCCGCCGTAGTCGTTGACCCAGGTGCCGTCGGCGTCCTTGAACTCCGCAGGGATGTCGTCCCAGGTCTCCACCTGGTAGGGGGCGAACATGTCGGTGTTGGCCAGCGCCACGGACTGGCCCAGGTCGAAGACGTCAGGCGCACGCTCGGTGCCCTTGAGGTCGTTGGCCGCGTTGATCTCGTCCTGCGAGGCCGCATCGGGCTGGTCGGAGTTGACGTCGATGTCGTACTTGTCCTCGAAGGCCGAGATGACCTCGCCGTAGTTGGCCCAGTCCGGCGGCAGAGCGATGACGTTGAGCTCGCCCTCGTCCTCGGCGGCCTTCACGAGCTCCTCCATGCCACCGAAGTCCTCGGCGGACGTCGCGGACGCGGAGTCCACACCGCTCTCGGTGGTGGTGTCGGACTCCTTCTCGGGAGCGGCGCAGGCGGCCATCGAGAAGAGGGTGGCCATCGCGGTGAGGGATGCGAGTGCCTTGCGGGTGTTCATCGGACCTCCAAGGGAGTCTGCCGGGGGATCGGCGGGATGTGCCGGGCGGAGCCTCGTAGGTCCCGTCGGACCGGAGGCTACTCCCGAATGGCCGTTGTGTGCCCGACCGATGAATCCCGGGTGCCGGACACCCCCGTACGGCGGCGTACGCTCGGGTCCCGTGACGACCGCTGCCACCGGCCCCGAGTTCCACTACTCCGACCTCCTCCCCACCGCCGGGTCCAACGGCGCGGAGGAGACGCCCTACCGGCTGATCACCACCGAGGGCGTGTCCACGGTGGAGGTCGGGGGGCGCACCTTCCTCACCGTCGAGCCCGAGGCGATCCGCCGGCTCACGGAGGAGGCGATGCACGACATCAGCCACTACCTCCGGCCCGGCCACCTCGCCCAGCTGCGGAAGATCATCGACGACCCCGAGGCCTCGGGCAACGACCGCTTCGTCGCGCTCGACCTCCTCAAGAACGTCAACATCTCGGCCGGCGGCGTCCTCCCGATGTGCCAGGACACCGGCACCGCGATCGTGATGGGCAAGAAGTCCGAGGGCGTGCTGACCGGCGTCGACGACGGCGAGGCGATCAGCCGCGGGGTGTACGACGCCTACACCCGGCTCAACCTGCGCTACTCCCAGCTGGCGCCGCTGACGACGTTCGAGGAGAAGAACACCGGCACCAACCTGCCGGCCCAGATCGAGCTCTACTCCACGCCCGCCAAGGACGTGCCTGAGTACAAGTTCCTCTTCATGGCCAAGGGCGGCGGCTCGGCCAACAAGTCGTTCCTGTTCCAGGAGACGAAGGCCGTGCTCAACCCGACGCGGCTGATGGAGTTCCTCGACGAGAAGATCCGCTCGCTCGGCACCGCCGCGTGCCCGCCGTACCACCTCGCCGTCGTCATCGGCGGCACGAGCGCCGAGTTCGCGCTGAAGACCGCGAAGTACGCCTCCGCGCACTACCTCGACGACCTGCCGACCGAGGGCTCGATGAGCGCCCACGGCATCCGCGACACCGAGCTGGAGGAGAAGGTCTTCGAGCTCACCCAGTCCTTCGGGATCGGCGCGCAGTTCGGCGGGAAGTACTTCTGCCACGACGTCCGCGTCGTCCGGCTCCCCCGCCACGGCGCCTCGTGCCCGGTCGCGATCGCCGTCTCCTGCTCGGCCGACCGCCAGGCGCTCGGCAAGATCACGCCCGAGGGCGTGTTCCTCGAGCAGCTCGAGACCGACCCGGCGCAGTACATGCCCGACGCGGGGCTGGCCCACGACATCGAGGGCGGCGCGGTCGTCCCCGTCGACCTCAACCAGCCGATGGCCGACATCCTCGCCGAGCTCTCGAAGCACCCGGTCAAGACGCGGCTCTCGCTGACCGGACCGCTGGTCGTCGCGCGCGACATCGCGCACGCCAAGATCAAGGAGCGCCTCGACGCCGGCGAGGAGATGCCGGCCTACCTCAAGGACCACCCGGTCTACTACGCCGGCCCGGCCAAGACCCCCGAGGGGATGGCGTCCGGCTCGTTCGGGCCGACGACGGCGGGACGCATGGACTCCTACGTCGAGCAGTTCCAGGCGGCCGGTGGCTCGATGGTGATGCTCGCCAAGGGCAACCGGTCCAAGCAGGTCACCGAGGCGTGCGGCACCCACGGCGGCTTCTACCTCGGCTCGATCGGCGGCCCGGCCGCGCGCCTCGCGCAGGACTGCATCCGGTCCGTCGAGGTCGTCGAGTACGAGGAGCTCGGCATGGAGGCCGTGTGGAAGATCCAGGTCGAGGACTTCCCCGCCTTCATCGTCGTCGACGACAAGGGCAACGACTTCTTCACCGACCCCTCAGGCGCGGTGACGGTCCCGCTGAGCTCGCTCCTGGGGGCGGGGATCCGGGTCCGCTCGGCCGAGCGGTAGGCCCCGGCCGGGAGCTACCCCCCGGAGTACGCCCCGCCGATCAGCCGCTCCGCCATCGCCACCGCCGCGGCCCCGGCCCGGTGGCCGAGGCGCTCGGGGCCCTCGACCTGGTCCTGGTGGGCGCCACCGAGCAGCACAATGGTCAGCGGCATCAGGGCCTCGACGGCCTCCCGGACGGACGGCAGGTCCTCGATCATCGGGACGGAGAGCACGACCGCGGCGGGCTCGACCACCTGGACGGTGCCCAGCCAGGCCTCCAGCGGGAGGTCGGCGCCGAGGTAGGTCACGGAGATGCCTCGGGAGCGGAGCACGAGGGCGAACGCGAGCACGCCGAGCTCGTGACGGGCGCCACGGGTGAGGCCCACGACCACGCGCGGACCACCGGGCGCCGCGGTCGGCCACGTCTGGAACAGGTGCGCGAGACGGCGGTGCACGGCGGCGGAGACGAAGTGCTCCCCCGCGACCGTCACGGTGCCGCGCTGCCAGGCCTTGCCCAGGCGCACCATCGCCGGCATCAGCCACTCGTCCACCGTCACGGCGACGTCGCGTTCGGCGAAGGCCTCGGAGAGCACCTGCTCGAGGCGCGGCACGTCGAAGTCCTGCGCGCACGTCACGAGGTCCTCGACGTGCGGGTCGGTCGACGGTTCCTCCGGGCGCGCGAGCTCGGCCTCCGCGACCGCCGCGCCGTCCACCACGTGCTGCGCGGCCTCGTGCGCCGACCAGCCGGCGTTGACCAGGCTGCGCATCACGCTGAGCCGGCGCACGGCCTCGTCGTCGTACAGGCGGTAGTTGCTCGGTGAGCGCTGCGGGACGACCACCCCGTAGCGCTGCTCCCACTTGCGCAGGGTGCCGCTGGGCACGCCGGTGAGCTCGGCAGCCCGTCCGACGGTGTACATCTGTCCAAGGTAGGGCGACCCGGCGCCGAAGGCTCTACTTCTCGCGCACTTCTTCCCCACCGGGTTGCACAGAGGGTGGACGAGGTCGTGTCCTGCGCAGGTCCTTGCAGTGCACGATCATGGTCGCTCAACCGCTCCAAGGGCGACCGGGACGTCGCCGAGTGGCTCCCGCCGATCAACTCGTGCCGCTACGTCAAGGAGTGGGTGGCCGTGAAGATCCGGTGGGGCCTCACCGCCGACAACAGCGAGGTCGGCGCGCTGCAGTCCGTCGCGTCCGGCTGCACCGACTCGAGCATCACCGTCACCGTCGTGTCCTGACGGCCGACCTGCTCGGCGCCACGAGGTCACGCGGCGTCGTGAGCACGCGAGGGCGTACCAGGGGGCCTCCCGCGTGGCCCACGACCCATGCCTCGAGCACCCTGCCGTCCGCCGCGCACCACCGCATGTCAGCACGGCAGCGCCCCTTGGGCAGGATGGTGCCGTGGAGAGTGTCGAGATCGCCCGGGCCGAGACCGAGCGCGGGGACGTGGTGCTGCGGCGCCGTAGGTCGGAGACGGCGGCCGACGTGGTCGAGCTGCGGGTCAACGGCGTCTTCGTGATGGACACCCTCGAGACCACCAGCGAGATCGAGCTGGCCGCGCAGGCCCTCGACCTGGTGGAGCAGCCCGACTCGGTGCTGATCGGCGGCCTCGGCCTCGGGTTCACCCTGCAGCGGGTGCTGGCCGACGCCCGTGTCGAGCGGGCGGTGGTCGTCGAGATCGAGGAGCCGCTGATCGAGTGGATGCGCGACGGCACCGTTCCGCACGGCCCCGCGCTTCTCGCCGATGCGCGCGCGACCGTGGTCAACGCCGACATCCTGATGGCGATCGCGGAGGCCCGGTCGACCTACGACCTGGTGCTGCTCGACGTCGACAACGGCCCGGGCTACCTGGTGCACGCCGACAACGGGGCGGTCTACGAGGAGCGGTTCCTGCGCCGCTGCCGCGACCTGCTGAGCCCCGGCGGGGTGCTGGTGGTCTGGTCGGCCAATCCCGCCCCCGACCTGCTCCAGGCCATGCGCACGGTCTTCGGCGCCGCCGAGGAGCAGGGCCACGACGTGCTGCTGCAGGAGCGCCCGGAGACCTACTACCTCTACCTCGCGCGCGCCGCCTGACGCGCTTCAGCGCAGGAACGCCTCGAGCACCGGCCCGGCGGTCTGCGAGCCGGAGACCCCCGTCTCGACGAACACCGCCACGGCCAGGTCGCCTCGGGTCGCGATCATCCAGGCGTGCGTCGGCAGGGTGCCTGCGGCATCGGGCTCGCCGTACTCCGCGGTGCCGGTCTTGGCGCCCACCTGACCAGGTACGTCGAGCAGGAACCTGCCCGAGCCGGTGGTCACCACGGCCCGCATCAGGCCCCGCAGCGTGCGTGCCTCGGCGTCGGTGAGCGGCACGACGACCCGCGCCTGCTCGACCTGGTGCCCCGGCAGCAGGACCGGCAGCACGGCGCGGCCGGACGAGACCGACGCGGCGACGGTCGCCATGGCGAACGGGCTGGCCAGCACGGTCCCCTGGCCGATCATGTCGGCGGCGGCACCGGTCTCCGTCCCGGGCGGAGGGACCTGGCCGAAGTAGACCGGGAAGCCGAGGTCGTGGTCGGTGCCAAGGCCCAGGGCACCCGCCGCGGCGGCGAGGTCGCCCGGGGCGAGGCGACCGGCGTTGCCGATGAGGGCGGTGTTGCAGGACTGGGCGATCGCCTGGACGAAGGGGATGTCGCCGATGGCGGAGGGCGGGTAGTCGTCGTAGTTCTTGAACGAGCGCCCGTCCACGACCGTGGTCGCCGGGCAGGAGACGACGTCGTCGACGGTGAGGCCGCTGCGGAGCAGCGCCAGCGAGGACACCACCTTGAAGGTCTAGCCAGGGGCGTACTGCCCGGTGCTCGCCAGGTCGGCCCCGCCCGCGCCGGCGCCGTTGGCGCTCGCGAGGACGGCACCGTCGGAGGGCCGGATCGCCACGAGCGCGCCGGCCGGACCGGCGTCGCCGAGGGTCGCGAGGGCCTGCTCGGCGCGCTGCTGGAGGCCGGGGTCGAGGGTGGTGGCGAGGTCCGCGCCATCGGTCGGGGCGACCTCGAAGAGGGTGCGCAGCCGGTCCTGGTCGTCGCGGGCGACCACCGCGATCCCCCTGCTGCCGCTGAGCTGCTCGTCGTAGCGTGCCTGCAGCCCGGAGAGGCCGACCTCGTCCCCGGCCACGACACGACCGTCGGACGCCTCCACCAGCTCGGCGGTGGCCGGCCCGACGCGTCCCAGCAGTGCGGCCGCGAACTCACGGGTCGGGGCCAGCGGCAGGGTGTCGCGCACGGCGAGCGCGCCGGGGACCTTCCGGAAGGCGGGCAGCACGTCGAGCGCGTCGTCCTCGCGCAGCACCAGCGCCTCGACGAAGGCCTCCGGCCCCATCGCCTCCGCGCGCTCGACGTACGACGCCGCGTCCACGTCGAGGACGCGGGCGATGCGACCCGCGCTGCGCGCCACCTGCGGCCCCTCGACCTTGGTCTTGTCCAGCCCGTAGCGCAGCACCGGACGCTCCGTCACCAGCGCCACGCCGCCGGCGCCGGTGATGTCGCCGCGTTGCGGCGTCAGCGTCCGCAGGCCGAGCATGTCGCCCTCGGCGAGGTCGGGCACGAGCGCCTCCGGCTCCCACTGGACCCGCCACCCCTCGCCGTCCTGCGCGAGCCGCACGGAGGTGTCGTACTCCCAGGCCGCGTCCGCGGTGACGTCCCACCGCCAAGTCAGCGTGACGTCCGCCCACCCCTCCTCCTCGACGACGTCGACGGAGGAGGCAGCGACCGCGGCCGGCACCTCGTCGAGGGGCGCGACCAGCTCCTCGAAGGCCGTTCGCTGGGCCTCGTCGCCCAGCGGCACCTCGCCCAGCGAGTGGTCGGACAGCGCTGCGGCGAGGTCGTCGGCGAGGTCGGCTGCAGGGTCGGTGTCGTCGTCGCCGCCGAGCGCGGAGCAGGCCGACGCCATTCCCGCGAGCACCACGGCGACCCCGAGACGGAGAGATCGCATGACCCCATCGTGCCGGGGGTACGGTCGGTCCGTGAGCGAGACACGCACCGAGCACGACTCGATGGGCGAGGTCCAAGTGCCTCGCGACGCACTCTGGCGGGCGCAGACCCAGCGGGCGGTGGAGAACTTCCCGATCAGCGACCTCACGCTGCAGCCACGCCACATCCAGGCGCTGGCGCACGTGAAGGCGGCTGCCGCCACCGCCAACGCGGGCCTCGGCGTGCTCAGCCACGAGCAGGCGCAGGCGATCGTCGACGCCGCCGACGCCATCGTCGGCGGTGAGCACGACGGCGACTTCCCGCTCGACGTCTTCCAGACCGGCTCGGGCACCAGCTCCAACATGAACGCCAACGAGGTGATCGCCTCCCTGGCGGCGCGCGCCGGCGTCGAGCTCCACCCCAACGACCAGGTCAACGCGTCGCAGAGCAGCAACGACACGTTCCCGACCAGCATCCACGTCGCGGCGACGCTCGCCGTGGTCGACGACCTCCTCCCCGCGCTCGACCGGCTCGCGACGTCGTTCGAGGCGAAGGCGGTCGAGTTCGCCGACACGGTCAAGGCCGGACGGACCCACCTGATGGACGCCACCCCGGTGACGCTGGGGCAGGAGATGGGGGCGTACGCCGCCACCGTGCGGCTCGGCATCGAGCGGCTCGAGGCCGTCCTGCCCCGGGTGCGCGAGCTGCCCCTGGGCGGCACCGCGGTCGGCACCGGCATCAACACCCCCGCCGCCTTCGCCGAGCGCGCCATCGCCGCCCTGGCCGAGCGCACCGGCCAGCCCTTCACCGAGGCGCGCAACCACTTCGAGGCACAGGGCACGCGCGACTCGCTCGTCGAGCTGTCCGGGGTGCTGCGCACCGTGGCAGTGGGCCTCACCAAGATCTGCAACGACCTCCGCTGGATGTCCTCCGGCCCGACGACCGGGCTCGCAGAGATCCACCTGCCCGACCTCCAGCCGGGCTCGAGCATCATGCCCGGCAAGGTCAACCCGGTGCTGCCCGAGGCCACGCTGATGGTGTGCGCGCGGGTCGTCGGCAACGACGCGACCATCGCCTGGGCGGGCGCGTCCGGCAGCTTCGAGCTCAACGTGATGATGCCGATCATGGCGCACGCGCTGCTCGAGTCGATCCACGTGCTGTCGACCTCGACGGTGCTGCTCGCCGACGGGTGCGTCGACGGGATCACCGCCGACGCCGACCGGATGCGCCGCTACGCCGAGTCCTCGCCGTCCGTCGTCACCCCGCTCAACGCGCACATCGGCTACGAGGCGGCGGCCAAGGTCGCCAAGCAGGCGCTGGCCGAGGGCGCCACGATCCGCGAGACCGTGATCGCGATGGGCTACGTCGAGCGCGGCGAGCTCACCGAGGAGCAGCTCGACGCCGCCCTCGACGTGGACTCGATGACAGGCCGTTGACGCGCGCGACGTGAGACGGTGCTCGCGTGGACGACATCACCAGCACCGGCCCCCTGCGGACGCAGCACGCGACAGCGGACGGCCACGACCCGGCGGCACGTGAGGCCTTCAAGGCGATCGACCGCGCCATGGTCGGCGACTCCGACGTCCTCGAGGTGGGTTGCGGGGCGGGCGCCATGGCCGAGCGGATCAACGCGCTGCCCGGGGTCCGCCTCGTCGCGGTCGACTGGTCCGAGAGCTCGGTGACGCAGACCGCGGCGCGCGGCGTCGACGCCCGCCGGGCCGACGTCTGCTACCTGCCGTTCGAGGACGACACCTTCGACGTGGTCCACGCCGGGTGGATGCTGCACCACGTGCGCGACCTCGACCGTGCCCTCGCCGAGGTCCGCCGCGTGCTGCGCCCGGGTGGCACGTTCGTCGCCCTGACCGACGGCGAGACCCGCCACTTCTCCAGCGAGAACGGTGAGTTCACCCTCACCCGCCGGTTCAGCGACGTACGCCGCCAGGACCTCGAGATGCCGGACGGCGACGACGTCACCGTCTTCGAGGCGCGTTGACGATGCGACAGCAGGTCGTCCGAACCTGCCCTAGCGGGGCCAGGGCGCCGAGGCCAACCGCGCCTTCAAGCGCTCGTACGTCGAGCAGGGGAAGGCCCGTGCCGCGCTGGTGATGGACGGCGAGGAGGCGATCGCGTGGGCGTCGGCGGGGCGCTCGACCTCATCGCGCAGGCGGGCAGCGGAACGACCAACGAGGCGCGACTCGCTCATCCCCCTGTGGACGAGCGCGTCGCGCCTCTCCGACCCCCTGGTCGTCCTGGTGCGAGCCCTGGGGCTCTGTCGTCTCGTCAGTGTGGCGGCCCCGAGCTCCGGCCAGTGGACCGATGAGGCAACATGGCCGAAGCGTGGCCCCTCGCATGGCGCCGTGGGGAGGTTCCGGGCGGGACTAGCCCGACCGGTTAGACCAGTGGTCCGCTCAGTACCAGCCGTGGCCGGCCTTGAAGCTCCACGCGCTGCAGGGGGTGCCGTAGGTGCCCTGGATGTACTCCAGGCCCCAGCGGATCTGCGACTCGGCGGAGGTCATGTAGTCCGCGGGGAGGTCGTGCAGCTGGGTCAGCGCTTGCGGGATGCCGTACGCCGACGAGCTGGGGTTGTCCGCGTCGACGCGCCAGCCCGACTCGCTCATGTAGAGGGAGTCGAGGCAGGAGAACTGGTCGGAGGAGAAGCCGTAGACCGGCAGCAGCGCGCGGGCGATGTCACGCGGGTCGCCCTCGGACAGCTTCTGCGACCTCGTCACCGCCGAGCCGGCCGACATCGACAGCGCGGTGGCCTTGGTCGCGTCCGTACGACGCGAGGAGCGGGA
Source organism: Nocardioides sp. (assembly GCF_025965415.1). Lineage (GTDB taxonomy): Bacteria > Actinomycetota > Actinomycetes > Propionibacteriales > Nocardioidaceae > Nocardioides. The sequence continues at coordinate 6,260 of NZ_JAOPWY010000185.1, read as the reverse complement.
GGCGACGGAGGACTTCTCACGCTGCTCGAGGTCGGCCGCGCTCATGCCCGGGGCGCTCTCGGACGTCCCGTCCGGCGACGCCTGCGAGGTCGCGGTGGCGACGTCGGCCGCGGCGGGAGTCAGCGTGGTGTCGCCGGAGTACATGCCGCCCGCGACGCTCACTCCAGTGACCGCAGCGGCCAGGCCGGTGAGGGCCAGGGTCGTGCGCAGGGCTCGGCGGGGCACGCGCGCGGCCTTGTGCTTGCCGGGCGCGCGGTGCGTGGGGACGTACTTCGACGAAGAGGGCACGGAGAGGGGCTCACGGGGTTGACGACAGGGAGATCGTGACGCGGGGCGGGCGGGACGCATACAGGGGGTGTCCCAGGCCTGCCGATCGGGCACAGGTCACGAAACGATCACGACCACCATGCATGAGGCGTCTGGGGCGTGCAAACCGAACGCCGGAATTGCCCATGTCCCTTGCGTCACAGGGAGCTCGTGCGTCACACGAGTCCCCTGTGCCCCAGTGGCGTGCCCCAGCGGTGGGCCCCAGTGGTGGACCCCACGTCAGAGCGTGACGTCCTCCAGCATCTCGGTCACCAGCGCCGCGATCGGCGAGCGCTCGGAACGGGTCAGCGTGACGTGGGCGAACAGCGGGTGACCCTTGAGCTTCTCCACCACCGCGACGATGCCGTCGTGGCGCCCGACGCGCAGGTTGTCGCGCTGGGCCACGTCGTGGGTGAGGACGACCTTGGAGTTGGCGCCGATGCGCGAGAGCACGGTCAGGAGCACGTTGCGCTCCAGCGACTGGGCCTCGTCCACGATCACGAAGGCGTCGTGCAGGGAGCGACCCCGGATGTGCGTCAGCGGCAGCACCTCGAGCATGCCACGGTCCATCACCTCGTCGATGACGTCCTTGCCGGTGAGGGCGCCGAGCGTGTCGAAGACGGCCTGCGCCCAGGGCGACATCTTCTCGTTCTCCGAGCCGGGCAGGTATCCGAGCTCCTGGCCCCCCACGGCGAACAGCGGGCGGAAGACCACGACCTTCTTGTGGTGGCGTCGCTCCATGACCGCCTCGAGCCCGGCGCACAGCGCCATCGCCGACTTGCCGGTGCCGGCGCGACCACCCAGCGAGACGATGCCGACCTCGGGGTCGAGCAGCATCTCGAGCGCGATCCGTTGCTCGGCGGAGCGGCCGTGGATCCCGAAGGCGTCGCGGTCGCCGCGGACGAGGTGGACCCGCTTGTCGGCACCCACCCGGGCCAGCGCCGTACCGCGGTCGGAGAGCAGCACGAGGCCGTTGTGGCAGGGCAGGTCGCGGGCCTCGGCGAGATCGATGACGCCGTCCTCGTAGAGCTCGTCGAGGTCGGCCGCCGGCACCTCCAGCTCGGTCATGCCGGTGTAGCCGGAGTCGCTGATCCCCTCCGCGCGGTACTCCTGGGCATCGAGCCCGACGGCCGAGGCCTTGATCCGCAGTGGGAGGTCCTTGGACACGAGCGTGACCCGGTGGCCCTCGTTGGCGAGGTTGCGGGCGACGGCGAGGATCCGCGTGTCGTTGTCGCCGAGCCGGAAGCCCGAGGGCAGTGAGGCGGCATCGGTGTGGTTGAGCTCCACCCGGAGGGTGCCGCCCTCCGTCCCGATCCCGACGGGTTCGTCCAGCCGTCCGTTGACGACGCGCAGGTCGTCGAGGGCACGCAGCGCCGCCCGGGCGAAGTACCCCAGCTCGGGGTGGTGCCGCTTGCCCTCCAGCTCGGTGATCACCACCACGGGCAGCACGACCTCGTGCTCGGCGAAGCGGGTGAGCGCGCCGGGATCGGCGAGCAGGACGCTGGTGTCCAGGACGTAGGTCCTGCGGTCAGAGCTGACGGAGCTGGGCGATGAGGTCTTGCTGGCCACGACTAACCCCTTGCTGCGGGTCGGCGCGCGCACTCCTCGCCCGGCCCGATGTCATTCAACGGACCGGAGAGCTCCCATCTGAGTGCTCAAGGACTGCCTCCCGGTTCAGCCGGCTTCCCCACCTGCTGATGAACGCGAAAGTACGCCCGCCGGTGGCCCGATCCGGGGCGACACGCCCGAACCCGAGGTGACGAGGAGGTGACGTCTCCCATCGGGTGCGGCTCAGCCGCCGAAGCGGCGCTCGCGCGCGGCGTACGACCGGATGGCGCGCAGGAAGTCGACGCGCCGGAAGTCGGGCCACAGCGCCTCGCAGAAGTAGAACTCCGAGTTGGCCGACTGCCACAGGAGGAACCCGCCGAGCCGCTGCTCACCCGAGGTGCGGATCACGAGGTCGGGGTCGGGCTGGCCCTTGGTGTAGAGGTGCTCGGCGATGTGCTCGACGTCGAGGATGTCGGCCAGCTCCTCGAGCGAGGTGCCGCGGGCGGCGTGCTCGGCGAGCAGGGCGCGTACGGCGTCGGCGATCTCGCGCCGACCGCCGTAGCCCACGGCGACGTTGACGAGCACCCCGTCGATGTGGCGGGTCGCCTCCTCCGCCGCCTTGAGCCGCGCGGCGGTCTCGGGCGGCAGCAGGTCGAGCGCGCCGACGGGGTGGATCCGCCAGCGACCGGCCTCGGCCAGCGACTCCACGGCACCCTCGATGATCGTCAGCAGGCCGGTCAGCTGCTCCGGCGGGCGGTTGGTGAGGTTGTCGCTGGAGAGCAGCCACAGCGTGACCACCTCGACCCCGACCTCCTCGCACCAACCGAGCAGGGGGCGGATGTTGTCGGCCCCGGCCTGGTAGCCCTCGGCGGTGTTGAGCCCGACCGCCTTGGCCCAGCGCCGGTTGCCGTCGAGCATCACGCCGACGTGCTTGGGGATCTGGTCGGTGGGGAGGAACTTCACGACGCGGGACTCGTACGCCGGGTAGAGCACCCGTCGCACCGCGTCCTTCCACCTCACCACCTGCCGATGGTAACCGCCCTGTGACCCAGCACTCTGACGCGACGGCTGCGCGCCTCACCCGGCCCCGGGTAGATTCTCCGCATGGAGACCAGCCCATGACGTCCCGCGACCGCGTGGACAGCGCCGTCGGGCGCGCCGAGCACGCCGTCGAGCGTGCCGGCGAGCTGATGTCCGACAAGCTGGCCGAGGTCAAGCCCAAGCTGCGCGGTTGGCTGCACGCCGGGACCGCACCCGTCGCCCTCGTGGCGGGCATCGTCCTGGTCGCGCTGTCGCCGACGGCCTTGACGCGCGTCGGCTCAGCCGCCTTCGCGCTCTCGGCGCTCCTGGTCTTCACGGTCTCGGCGATCTACCACCGCGGCACGTGGTCGCCGCGCACGTGGGCGTTCCTGCGCCGCTTCGACCACGCCAACATCTTCGTGCTCATCGCCGGCACCTACACGCCCTACGCCCTGCTGTTCCTCGAGGACTCGGCGCGTACGACGCTGCTGCTGGTCGTCTGGGGAGCGGCCATCGCGGGCGTGATCTTCCGCGTCTTCTGGACCGACGCACCGCGCTGGCTCTACACGCCGATGTACCTCGGCCTCGGGTGGGCGGCGGTCTTCTTCATCCCGCAGTTCGTCGACGGTGCCGACCGGTTCAGCAGCGGCATCGCCATCGCCACCCTGATCCTCGTGGCGGCCGGCGGCATCCTCTACACCGTCGGCGGCGTGGTCTACGGCCTCAAGCGGCCCAACCCCTCACCTCACTGGTTCGGCTTCCACGAGGTGTTCCACTCCTTCACGGTGCTGGCGTTCGCCGCCCACTACGTCGGCATCTCGCTGGCGACCTACTCGCTGCGCTGAGCCGCCCCTCGACCCGGGCGCTCGACCCGGGACCGGGACCCGGTGAGCCTGCTCACGTCGGGCAACGATCTGCCCGGCCCGGTCGTCGTACAGGGGAAGCCCCTGTCCTCCACCCCGATCGTGTGATGTCTGACTCCGACCCCGAGACCGACCGCCCACCCCTCCTCGACCTCAGCCTCCCCCAGCTGGTCGCCGGCGCCACCGCCGCGGCGACGTCCGCCGTCCTGATCGGGCGGATGGGCCTGCTCGGCACCGTGCTCGGCGCGGCCGCCGCCAGCATCGTCTCCGCGATCGTGACGGCGGGGCTCGTCGGCGGCTGGCACCGGGTGCGCAGCGTGCCCAGCAGGTTCCCGCGCAACCTGCACGGGATGCTGGTGACGGCCGTCGCCCTCGGGCTGGTCGTCGTCGCCTTCCGGGCGGGGGTCGACCTCGTCACCGCGGGCCTGCCGCCGGACGCCTTCGCCGCGCGCTGGCTCGCCCAGCTCGGCGTCAGCCGAAGCTGATCACGGCGAACGTGACCAGGGCCGCGGCCACCACGACCGCGGCGAGCGTCCACGCGACCAGCGGCGCACGCCGGGCCAGACGCTCGAGGCCGACGTAGGTGGCGGCGATGACCGCGAGCCCCTCCGTGACGTGCAGCAGCACCGCGAGCATCACCCCGGCGATCGCCCCGGCCATCCGCAGGCGACCCCACAGCAGGCTCAGGGCGAGGGGCAGGACGATCGCCCCCGACAGCCCTCCCACGACCTCGAGCCACCACGACCGGTCGCCCATCCACGGGACGTCGACGGCGCCCGGCCACGCCTGGTCGACGAGGTCGCTGGTCGAGCTGTAGCCGAGGTAGAGGATCGTCGCGATCGTCGCCCCGGCCGCCACCCGGTAGGACCAGTGCCGCGCGGGCGACCACGTCACGTCGCGGCCGACGAAGATCGTCGCCACCGTCACCGCGGTCCAGACGATCCACCGCCGGATGACGCCCGTGCCGGTGTCGGGCCATCGCGTCGCGGAAGATCCGGTCGGCCGCGACGCGGTCCACGACGTGCCCGTCCGTGGAGACGTACGACGACGGGTCGTCACCGCCGGCCACGAGCGCGTCGTGCAGCAGTGCCGCGGGCAGGTGGGCGCCGGTCTTGGGCACCAGCCACGCGAAGAGCGCCGGCACCGACGTGAGGTCGGTGCGGAAGTCGGGATCGGCGGGCACCAGCAGCTCGCCGAGGTGCCGGTCGAGGTAGGCCAGGCGGCGCTCGAGGGAGAACGTCTCGACGCCCTCCTCCGCGTGCCGCTCCAGCACGATGCGCGGGTCGGCCCCCGGATCGGGCGGCTCGCCGGCGCTGTCGTCGCTCGGCAGCGTCCCACCGTCGTAGAACCGGCGCGGCTGCTGCTCCACCTGACGCCCGACCTGACGCCCGACCTGACGCCCGGCCCGCTCCCCGACCTGACCCGTCGCGCTCCCGAGTCCGCATGCCTCCAGTGTGGCGCTGCGCACCGACAGGCGTCAGCACCCGCGGAGCCCCGCGATCGTAGGCTGGTCGCACCATGCGGATCCTCTGCACGTTCGTCGGCGGCCTCGGACACCTCGCTCCCCTGCTGCCGCTGACGCGGGCGGCGCAGGCCGCGGGCCACGAGGTCGCGGTGGCCGGGTCCGGCGGCCTCGTCCCGAGGATCGAGGACGCAGGCTTCCGTGCCTATGCGACCAGCCCGCAGCCGCACCACGCCGGGGCACCCGCGACCCGCGTCCTGACGCCGCTCGCGGGCACCGACGCCCGCGCGGCCGAGGTCGAGTTCGCCGAGAACTTCGGCGACCGGGGCGCGCGCCGGATGGCCGCGGCGGTCCCGGGCGTGATCGAGGACTTCGCACCCGACCTCGTGCTGCGCGACGAGACCGACCTGGGGACCACGATCGCGGCGGAGCTGCTGGGCGTCCCGGTCGCCACGCACCTCGTGCTCGCCTCCGGGCTGCTGGTCCGGCCGGACCTGGTGGGTTCGCGGCTCGACGCCGTACGCGCCGAGCACGGACTGCCTCCCGACCCCGGCCTCGCCCGCGAGCTCGACCCGGCCGGGTTCGGCCCCCAGCTCCCGCACGTGCGCCTGGAGCGGTTCGTGCCGCAGGAGGACTTGCTGCACGAGGTCGACCTCGTCGTCTCGCACGGCGGCTCGGGCAGCCTGATGGCTGCCCTGGCCCACGGGCTCCCGTCCGTGCTGCTGCCCCTGGGCGCCGACCAGCCGCACAACGCGCGGCGGGCCGAGGAGCTGGGCGTCGCCACCTCGCTCGACGCCGCCACCGCGACCCCGGAGGAGATCGGGTCCCGGGTCCGCACGGCGCTGGCGGGGACCGGGACGCGCGAGCGGTGCCGGTCGGTGGCGGACGAGCTCTGCACGCTGCCGGACGTGGGGGCGGCGGTGTCCGCACTGGAGGACGCCGCTAGACCTCCGCGGGGTCGGTGACCGGGGCAGCGCAGACGTGGTGCCGGCAGACGTACGCCGCCGGCGTGCCGGCCAGGGCGTCGCGCCCGACCAGCAGGGCCAGGTCGTCACGCGGGC
>NZ_JAOPWY010000184.1 GCF_025965415.1 Nocardioides sp. | reverse complement strand
GAGTCATGTCAAGGAGTCTCAACTCTCGGACAGTCTGTCCACAAGGTGAAATCTCATGATGAGAGACGCACTGCCACATAGTGAGACGGTGCGGCCCGAATCAGGCGGGAACGGCGGCCTCCGTGCGTCGTACGTCACAACCGAGGTGACACCACCGGCGACCGCGGGCCCTAGGCTGGCGACATGACGGATGCCACCCTGTCCCAGCTCACCTCCGGCGCCTACGAGCAGGCGTTGAAAGTCATCGAGTCGGTGGAGCCGCGGATCGCGGCTGCCACTCGCCAGGAGCTGCTGGACCAGCGGGGCTCGCTCAAGCTGATCGCCTCGGAGAACTACGCCTCGCCGGCCGTGCTGCTGACGATGGGCACCTGGTTCAGTGACAAGTACGCCGAGGGCACGGTCGGGCACCGCTTCTACGCCGCCTGCCAGAACGTCGACACGGTCGAGTCGCTCGCCGCCGAGCATGCCCGGGAGCTGTTCGGGGCGCCCTACGCCTATGTGCAGCCCCACTCGGGGATCGACGCCAACCTGGTCGCCTTCTGGTCGATCCTGGCCAACCGGGTCGAGACCCCGACCCTGAAGCGGCTCGACGCGAAGAACGTCAACGAGCTGGCCGAGGCGGACTGGGAGGCGCTGCGTCACGAGTTCGGCAACCAGCGACTGCTGGGGATGTCGCTCGACGCAGGCGGCCACCTCACCCACGGCTTCCGTCCCAACATCAGCGGCAAGATGTTCCACCAGCAGCAGTACGGCACCGACCCGGAGACCGGCCTGCTCGACTACGACGCCGTCGCCGCCAAGGCCCGGGAGTTCAAGCCGCTCGTGCTGGTGGCCGGCTACTCGGCCTACCCCCGCCGCGTGAACTTCGCCAAGATGCGCGAGATCGCCGACGAGGTCGGTGCCGTGCTGATGGTCGACATGGCGCACTTCGCCGGGCTGGTGGCGGGCAAGGTCTTCACCGGCGAGGAGGACCCGGTGCCCTACGCCCACATCACCACCACCACGACCCACAAGTCGCTGCGCGGCCCGCGCGGCGGCATGGTGCTGGCCCAGGAGGAGTTCGCCGCCGACGTCGACCGCGGCTGCCCGATGGTGCTCGGCGGCCCGCTCTCGCACGTGATGGCCGCCAAGGCCGTCGCCTTCGCCGAGGCCCGCACGACCGAGTTCCAGGACTACTCGCAGAAGGTGGCCGACAACGCCAAGTCGCTGGCCGAGGGGTTCCTCACTCGCGGCGCCGAGCTGGTCACCGGCGGCACCGACAACCACATCGTCCTGCTGGACGTCTCGTCCTACGGCCTCACCGGCCGCCAGGCCGAGTCGGCGCTGCTCGACGCGGGCGTGGTCACCAACCGCAACTCGGTCCCGTCCGACCCCAACGGCGCGTGGTACACCTCCGGCATCCGGCTCGGCACCCCCGCCCTCACCACGCGAGGCTTCGGCCACGACGAGTTCGACACGGTCGCCGAGCTCATCGTCGACGTGCTCAGCAACACCGAGGCGGGCACGACCAAGGCCGGTGGCCCCAGCAAGGCGTCGTACGTCCTGGGCGACGGAGTCGCCGACCGCGTCACGAAGCGGTCGGGCGAGATGCTCGACAAGCACCCGCTCTACCCCGGGCTCGTGCTGGGCTGAGGGTCAGGCCCGGCTCGCCGGCGTGGGGAAGCGGACCCACCGGGCATCGGTGTTGACGGCGAAGGTGCGCCGTCCGTGCACGAACCACGCACCGAGGTGCGCGACGGCCGCGACGACCGCGATCCCTGATGCCGCCCAGGCGCCCAGCGGCCATGCGGCGAAGGCGACGATGCCACCGACGACGATGGTGTTGACCACGACCACGAACATGGCCGTGCTGGCGAGCACGTGGTTGACGTCGCGCGTGGGACCCATCGTGTAGGTGTGCTGGACCGCGCGCGGGTCGTCGTGCAGCCCGGTGATGAAGTAGGGCGCCAGGGTCGGGTCGATCTCGACGTAGGCCGCGCGCAGCCGGTTCATCCCCAGGACGAAGAAGTAGTCCTCCTGGCTGGCGTTGGCGACCCGGAAGCTCGTCAGCGTCCCGGTGACCAGGACGACCAGCCCCAGCGAGATCGCCAGCGTCCGGAACGTCTGGGAGTAGCCCAGCCCCTGCACGGCGAGGGCGAGGAACACCAGCGATGCCGAGGCGAAGGTGAGCTGCGCCGAGATCCGTCCCATCACCTCGTTCCACGTCTGGCTGCGCACGGCGAGCAGGCCCCAGTGCTCCGTGGCGAGGATCTGCGCCCGCACGGCCGGCGGGACGGGCTCGGGGACGGGCTGGGCCATGTCGCCTCCTCGACGCAGCGCGATGGTCCACGGTAGACCGCATCGACCGGTTCGGCAGCCCTCAGTCGTGGCCGGCGCCGACCCAGACGTAGCCCACCTCGGGGCGCCCGGCGCCGCCGTAGCGGGGCGCGCGGGTGACGCGACCCTCGTCGGCGAGGTGCTCGAGGTAGCGACGCGCGGTGACCCGTGAGACACCGATCGCCGCAGCCGCCTCGGTCGCGGAGAGCCCCTCGGGCCGTCGGCGCAGTGCCTCGACCACGGACCGCAGCGAGTCCAGGGCCATCCCCTTGGGCAGGGCCTCGCCGGTGGGCCGGGCGCGGAGCGCGCCGAAGAGCTGGTCGACGTCGTCCTGCACCACGTCGGTCGGTGCGCGCTCGAGGCGCGAGCGGAACTCGGCGTACTGCTCGAGCTTGCCGCGGAAGGCCGCGAACGTGAACGGCTTGAGGAGGTAGAGCACCACGCCCTGGGAGACGGCCCGACGCACCACGTCGGTGTCGCGCGCGGACGTCACCGCGATCACGTCCAGCGGCCGACCCTCGGCGCGCAGGCGTTGCAGCAGGCCCAGGCCGTGGCCGTCCGGCAGGTGCATGTCGAGCAGGACCAGGTCGACACCCGGGTCGCGGTCGAGCAGCCGGACGGCCTCGCCAGCCGAGCGCGCCACGCCGGCCAGCTCGAATCCGGGCACGCGTCCGACGTACGTCGCGTGCGCCTCTGCGGCGACCTCCTCGTCCTCGACGACGAGCACGCGGACGCTCATGCCTGACCGCTGTTCGTGGGGACCGCCACCCGGCGGCGTACGCCGACCACGAACCGCGCGCCGCCGAGCGGGGAGTCGGTGACGTCGAGGGTGCCGCCGTGCTGGGACACCACCTGCGCGACGATCGCCAGGCCGAGCCCGCGACCCTCCTGGGCCTTGCTCGACCACCCGCGCTCGAGCACGTGCGCACGGTCGTCGGTCGCGATCCCCGGACCCGAGTCGTCGACGCCGACGGTGAGGCTGTCGAGGTCGCCCGCCAGCTCGACGCGCACCCGCTGGGGCGTGGTGGCGCGGGTGAGCGCCACGGCGTCGAAGGCGTTGTCCACGAGGTTGCCGACCAGCGTGACGAGGTCGCGCGGGTCGACCGGGAGCTCGACCGGGAGGCCGCCCACGATCTCCAGCTCGATGCCGCGCTCCGCCGCCTGTGCGGTCTTGCCGAGGAGCAGCGCCGCGAGGACCGGCTCCTCGATCGCCGACACGAGCTCGTCGGCGAGCCCCTGGGCGACCTCGAGCTCGGCGGTGGCGAACTCCACGGCCTGCTCGACGCGACCCATCTCCACCAGGGAGACGATCGTGTGGAGCCGGTTGGCGGCCTCGTGGTTCTGCGCCCGCAACGACTCGGTCAGCCCGCGCACCAGGTCCAGCTCACCTGTGACCGCCTGCAGCTCCGTGCGGTCGCGGACCGTGAGCACCGCACCGACCTCGGCGTCACGCCAGTAGGCCGGCGCCGAGCTGAAGACGAGCACCTGCTGGCCCAGCACGTAGGTCTGGTCGGCCATCGCGGTGCGGTGCTCGACGGCCGCCACCAGCCCCGGCGGCAGGCCCAGGTCGGCGAGCGAGCGACCCTCGGCGTCGGCGGGCAGGGCGAGCAGGCGGACGGCCTCCTCGTTGACGAGCTGGACGCGCAGGTCGTCGTCGACCAGCAGGAGCCCCTCGCGCACGGCCCCGAGGACGGCCCGGTAGTACTCGTACATCCGGGTGATCTCCCGCTCGCCGAGACCGTGCGTCTGGCGGCGCAGTCGCCGAGCGATCAGCCACGCGCCGGCGAGGCCGACGCCCAGCGCGCCGAGGCCGGCGACCAGGATCCCGGGCAGGTCCCCGCGGAGCTGCTCGTCGACGCGCGTGAGGGTGATCCCCACCGAGACCAGGGCGACCACCTCGTCGCCGTCGGCGGACCGGACGGGCACGACCGAGCGGATCGAGCGGCCGAGCGTGCCGGCGTACTCCTGCGTGAACACCCGGCCCTCGGGGGCGCCGCCGAGGTCGCCGACGAACTTCTTGCCGATGAGGGACACCGTCGGGTGCGTGAAGCGGCGGCGGTCGAGGTCCATGATCACCACGAAGTCGACCGACGTGTCGGCCCGGACAGCCTCGGCGAAGGGCTGCAGCGTGGCGGTCGGGTCAGGGGTGGCCAGCGACTGCCGAACGGTGGGGGAGTCGGCGACCGAGAGGGCCACCGACACTGCCTCGTCACGGGCGGAGGCGCGCGTGTCACGGCGGGCGTCGAGGGCCGCCAGCCCCGTCGCGACGACCACCAGGACCAGGACGACCAGCACCTGGAGCAACAGGATCTGCCGGGCGACCGGGCTCTCCCGGCGGGCACCCGCGGCGGTGGGCATGGGCGCATTGTGCCCTAGGGAGGTGGTGGGGCCGGTCCACGTTCTGCTTGCGTGAACTCAACGAACACAAGGGTGACCGGTGTCACATCGCCGCACAGGATGTGGCACGGGGCACAGGCCCGCACCTCACCAGCAGCACGAAGTCGGAGGCACCATGAGCGACACCACGCAGGACACGACGGTCACGAGGGACCGCACCCACTACCTCTACATCGCGGTCATCATCGCGGTGGTCCTCGGCGCGATCACGGGCCTCGTCTTCCCGGACTTCGCCGTCGGGCTCAAGTGGATCGGGACGACCTTCGTCGCGCTGATCAAGATGATGATCCAGCCGGTCATCTTCTGCACCCTCGTCATCGGCGTCGGCTCCGTGCGCAGCGCGGCCAGCGTCGGCAAGGTGGGCGGCCTCGCGCTGGCGTACTTCCTGACGATGTCGACCGTGGCCCTGGCCATCGGCATGGTCGTGGGCAACCTGCTCGACCCGGGTGAGGGGCTCAACCTCTCCGACGACGTCGCGGGAGTGGGGAAGGAGCAGGCCAAGGAGGCCGCTGGCTCCACCCAGGACTTCATCCTCGGCATCGTGCCCGACTCGCTGCTGTCCTCGCTGACGTCGGGCGAGGTGCTCCAGACCTTGCTGGTGGCGCTCCTCGTCGGCTTCGCGCTGCAGGCGATGGGCCGCTCCGGCCAGCCGATCCTCATCGGCATCGGTCACCTCCAGCGCCTGGTCTTCCGGGTGCTCGCGATGATCATGTGGGCCGCCCCCGTCGGCGCGTTCGCCGCCATCGCGGCTGTCGTCGGCGAGACCGGCGTCGATGCGATCCGGAGCCTGCTGACGATCATGGTCGCGTTCTACATCACCTGTGCGCTCTTCGTGTTCCTCGTGCTCGGGACGATCCTCAAGGTCGTGACCGGCGTGAACATCTTCAGCCTCTTCAAGTACCTCGGCCGCGAGTTCCTGCTGATCGTCTCGACGTCCTCCTCCGAGTCGGCGCTGCCGCGACTGATCGCGAAGATGAACCACGCCGGTGTCGAGAAGACCACGGTGGGCGTCGTCGTCCCGACGGGCTACTCCTTCAACCTCGACGGCACCGCGATCTACCTGACGATGGCGTCGATCTTCATCGCCGACGCGCTCGACAAGCCGCTGAGCATCGGCGAGCAGGTCTCGCTGCTGCTCTTCATGATCATCGCGTCGAAGGGTGCGGCCGGTGTCACTGGCGCGGGCCTGGCCACTCTCGCCGGAGGCCTGTCGTCGCACCGTCCCGAGCTGCTCGACGGCGTGGGCCTCATCGTCGGCATCGACCGCTTCATGTCCGAGGCCCGTGCGGTGACGAACTTCGCCGGCAACTCGGTCGCGACCATCCTGGTCGGCCAGTGGACCGGCACCCTCGACCATGCCCAGCTCGACCGGGTGCTGTCCGGTGAGGACAGGTTCGACGAGGCCACGATGGTCGACGACCACGAGTCGGCGCCGTACGAGCAGGAGCCGGCGACCGCCTCCTCCCGCTGACGCGACGCTGCGCGCCCCGGACCGCGATGGTCCGGGGCGTGCCGTCGTGCGGACCGACCGGGCTTGCGGACGTGCCTCACGCGCTCACGCGCCGAGCCCGCCCCTGCGTTGGGTCCGCTCGACGGTGGACGCGAGCACCCGACGCACCCAGTCCTGGTCGTGCATGACGTCCTCGTAGGCGAAACGGAGCACGGTCCAGCCGTTGGCGACGAGCAGGTCGTAGCGGCGCGCGTCGCGCCTCAGGGCGGCCCGGTCGCCGTGCCACTCGAACGAGTCGGCCTCCAGCACGATGCGCAGCCGCAGGTCCACGAGGTCGGGACGTGCGGCCAGGCCGAGCGTGCCGCGGATCTCCACCTGTGGTGCCACCTCGAGGCCGGGGATGTCGACCGCGACCGCACGCAGCACCGACTCGAACGGATTGGCCGCTCGCCCGTCGGCGAGCGCCGCCACGCGTCGCAGGCGTGCCGAGCCCGGTCCCTTGGCGGCGGCGGCCAGGTCGAGCAGCTGCCCGTGCGGGAAGCCGTCGCGCAGGGCGGAGTCGGCGATCGCGAGCGCCTCGTCGAGCGGGAGCAGCCGACCGCACATCTCGAGGGTCTTTCCCGCCGTCGTGGCCAGACCCTCCACGTCGTCCTCGCCGAGGTCGGTCCAGACCGGGTACATCGACGCCCGGAGCGACGCCGCGATGCGCCGGTCCTTCGGCACGGCGACCTGAGGCAGCGCTGGTACGACCTTCACCTTCCATCCGTGGGCCAGTGCGGCCGAGGCGAGGCACACGTGACCGGTGACCTTGAGAGCGAGCTCCGTGCCTTCGTGCACGCCGGGTACGGCGTACCGACCCCGGTTGACCCGGACGAGGAGGCCTGACGCGACGGCGTCATCGAGGTCCCTGCGTGAGGTGAGCCGGACCAGCATGCTCCTGGTCGCCACGCCTCCGAGCAGCGGCATGCGGGTCGCGATGTCCACGGCTCCCAGCATGGTCGTGCCGACCGCCGCGGGCGCGCGTTCTCCACAGGCGGTCGTACGGACCGATCGCCTGACGGACGATGCCGCTCGAGCGAGCGCACCCGATGATGAGGGCCGTTCGGTCCGTACGACGGCGAGGCGAGCCGCTCAGGTCAGGTCAGCGAGCGGTAGAGCTCCAGGGTCCGCGCGGCGATCGCGTCCCAGCTGAACGCCTCCTCGGCCCGGCGACGCCCGGCGACGCCGTAGGCCTGTGCCCGCTCGGGGTCGCTGACCGCGTCGGTGAGGGCGGCGCCGAGGTCGGCGACGTACTTCTCGGGGTCGAGGGGGGTGCCGGTGCCGTCGGTGGCCTGGTCGATCGGGACGAGCCACCCGGTCTCGCCGTGCACGACGACCTCGGGGATGCCGCCGGTGGCGGTGGCGACCACGGCGGTCTCGCAGGCCATCGCCTCGAGGTTGACGATGCCCAGCGGCTCGTAGATCGACGGGCACGCGAAGACGGTGGCCGCGGTCAGCAGCGCGACGACGTCGGGACGCGGCAGCATCTCGGCGATCCACACGACGCCCGATCGGGTGGCGGCGAGCTCCTCGACGAGCCCGCGCACCTCGGCCTCGATCTCCGGGGTGTCCGGCGCTCCCGCGCACAGCACGAGCTGCACCTCGGGAGGCAGGGCGGCGGCAGCGCGGAGGAAGAGCGGCAGGCCCTTCTGCCGGGTGATCCGGCCGACGAAGATCACGCTCGGCCGGTCGGGGTCGACGCCGAGCTCGCGGACCCGGTCGGGGTCGGGAACCGGCGACCACTGCGTGGTGTCGATGCCGTTGTGCACCACGTGCACCCGCGCCGGGTCGACGGCGGGATAGCTGCGCAGCACGTCGTCGCGCATCGCCGCGCTGACCGCGATGATCCCCGCCGCACCCTCGTACGCCGTCCGCTCCGCCCAGCTGGACAGGGCGTAGCCGCCGCCGAGCTGCTCGGCCTTCCACGGCCGCATCGGCTCGAGGGAGTGGGCGCTCACGACGTGGGGGATGCCGTGCATCAGGCTCGCGAGGTGCCCGGCCATGTTGGCGTACCAGGTGTGGGAGTGGACCAGGTCGGCGCCGGCGCAGTCGTCGACCATGGCGAGGTCGACGCCGAGGGTGCGGATCGCGGCGTTGGCGCCGGCGAGCGACTCCGGCTCGGCGTACGCCGTCGTGCCGGGCTCGGACCGCGGGGCACCGAAGCAGCGCACGCGCGCGTCGACGTCGGGAAGCACGCGCAGCGCGCGAACCAGCTCCGCGACGTGCACGCCGGCACCGCCGTAGACCTCCGGTGGGTACTCCTTGCTGACGACATCGATGCGCATGCCGAAAACCTAGCCCTCGCGGGTGGTCGACCGCGCCCCTCCGGACGGCTAGTTTCATCGCATGGCCATCACGCCCCCGCGCAAGAAGGTCCTCGCAGTCGTCCTCGCCGGCGGAGAGGGCAAGCGGCTCATGCCGCTGACGGCCGACCGGGCCAAACCGGCGGTCCCGTTCGGAGGCATCTACCGCCTCATCGACTTCGCGCTGTCCAACGTCGTGAACTCGGGCTACCTCCAGGTCGTCGTGCTGACGCAGTACAAGTCGCACAGCCTCGACCGCCACGTCACCACGACCTGGCGGATGTCCAACCTGCTGGGCAACTACGTCACCCCGGTGCCGGCGCAGCAGCGGCTCGGGCCCCAGTGGTTCAAGGGGTCGGCCGACGCGATCCACCAG
Organism: Nocardioides sp.; assembly: GCF_025965415.1. GTDB lineage: Bacteria > Actinomycetota > Actinomycetes > Propionibacteriales > Nocardioidaceae > Nocardioides. Next base: position 142 of record NZ_JAOPWY010000184.1, on the reverse strand, counting down.
AGCCTCAACCTCGTGTACGACGACCAGCCCGACCACGTGGTGGTGTTCGGCGCCGACCACGTCTACCGGATGGACCCCCGGCAGATGGTCGAGCAGCACATCGCCAGCGGCGCGGAGGTGACCGTCGCCGGCATCCGGGTCC
>NZ_JAOPWY010000178.1 GCF_025965415.1 Nocardioides sp. | reverse complement strand
TGACCCGGCTGACCGGGCTGTCCCGCCGGGCGCGCCTGACCCTGCTGGGGGGCCTGACCCTGCTGACCCGACGGGGCGGGCTGACCGGAGGGGCCACCGGCCGAGCGGCCCATGACCTGACCGAGGGCCCGCTCGTCGTCGCGGTGGGCCGGACCGCCCGCGTCGAAGCCGGCCGCGATGACCGTGACCCGCACCTCGTCGCCGAGGGCGTCGTCGATGACCGCACCGAAGATGATGTTGGCGTCGGGGTGGGCCGCGTCGGCGACGAGCTGGGCCGCCTCGTTGATCTCGAACAGGCCCAGGTCGCTGCCACCGGCGATCGACAGCAGCACGCCGTGCGCGCCGTCCATGCTCGCCTCGAGCAGCGGGCTGGCGATGGCCATCTCGCCCGCGACGATCGAGCGGTCGTCACCGCGCGCCGAGCCGATGCCCATGAGGGCCGAGCCGGCGCCCTTCATGACGGACTTCACGTCGGCGAAGTCCAGGTTGATCAGACCAGGCGTGGTGATCAGGTCGGTGATCCCCTGGACACCCGACAGCAGCACCTGGTCGGCGCTCTTGAACTCGTCCATGACCGAGACCTGCTTGTCACTGATCGACAGCTGCCGGTCGTTGGGGATCACGATGAGGGTGTCGACCTCCTCGCGGAGCTGGCTGATGCCCTCCTCCGCGGCGTTGGCGCGCCGACGTCCCACGAAGGCGAACGGACGGGTCACGACACCGATCGTCAGGGCACCCAGCGAGCGGGCGATCCGGGCCACGACGGGCGCGCCGCCGGTGCCGGTGCCGCCACCCTCGCCGGCGGTCACGAAGACCATGTCGGCGCCCTTGATGACCTCTTCGATCTCGTCGGCGTGGTCCTCGGCGGCCTTGGCACCCACCTCGGGGTTGGCGCCGGCGCCGAGTCCACGGGTGAGCTCACGACCGATGTCGAGCTTGACGTCGGCGTCGCTCATGAGGAGTGCCTGGGCGTCGGTGTTGATCGCGATGAACTCGACGCCCTTGAGGCCGACCTCGATCATCCGGTTGACGGCGTTGACGCCACCGCCACCGATGCCCACGACCTTGATGATCGCCAGGTAGTTCTGCGCTGCTGCCACGGCTCCGGGGCCTTTCTTGAAGGAGGACTGTGTGTGATGGGGGACTGCGAGTTCTGGGGAAGAGGACGAGTCCTGCTGACCGGCTGCTACCACCCCCGGGGCCACCGGAACTCTAACCGTGAGCCTGAGGGTTATAGTTATGTCAACCTCGCCTTTCGCATGACCATAGGCAGCGGGCGCGGCGAAACCTCGCCGGACACGCCCACGGATTGCGCGTCGGCAAAGATTTCCGACGCGCGACGGATCAGCCCAGGGTCTCCCGCACGGTCGGGTTGCCCGGGACGCTGACGTCGTACACCTGGGCCCTCACGGCCGCGAGCATCCGGTCGATGACCTCGGCCTTGAGCTCGGACTGCTCCGCACTCCCCCACAGCACCTGCCGCTGGTCGCGCATCACCAGGGTGATCTGGTCGACGGTCGCCACCTCGACGTGGTCGACGCGCGCGGCGAGGTCCTTCGGCAGGGCCGACACCACGGTGGCGGCCTCCTTGAGCGCGTCGGTGCCGGCCGCTCCCCCGGGCCGGATGCGCGGCATCCCCCGCGGCACCGTCTTGTAGTCGCGGAACACCACACCGTCGGCGTCGAGGCCGCGGATCCGGCCGGCGAGCTCGACCACCGCGACAGCGGTGCGCTCGACCACCACGATGCGTACGCCGTCGGGCCAGGCGCGGGTCACGTCGACGGACTTCACCTCCGCCAGCGAGCCGACCCGCGCGTCGGCGCGAGCGAGGTCGACGAGGGCGAGCTGGTCACCGAGCGGGACGTCGGCGACCTCGCGCACCCGGGCGTCGCTGAGCAGCTTGTTGCCGACGACCTCGACCTTCTTCACCTGCAGGGTCGCGGAGAAGAAGACCAGCCAGATCGACGTCGCGACCAGGGCGACGAGGGCGACGACCACCAGCACGTAGCGCAGCGACAGCCAGCGACGAGCCCACTGCCGACGTGCGAAGCGGCGACGCGTGCGCCGCGACGTCGGGACCTCCTGCTCCACTCACGCACCCCCGAGCAGGTCGAGGACCTGCGGCCCGACGCCGGTGATGTCGCCGGCACCGAGGGTGATGACGAGGTCGCCGGGACGCGCCCGCTCGGCCAGCGCGCGGGCGGCGGCGGGCAGCGAGTCGGCGTAGGTGACGTGCTCAGCGGGGAGGGGTACGGCGTCGGCGACCAGGTGCCCGGTCACGCCGGGGTCCGGGTCCTCGCGGGCGACGTAGACGTCGAGGACGACGACCTCGTCGGCCGCGCCGAGGGCGACACCCATGGCCTCGCCGAAGATGCGGGTGCGGGAGACGAGGTGGGGCTGGAACGCCGCGACCACGCGACCCTCGCCGGCCAGGGCGCGCGCCGCCTCGAGGTCGCCGCGGATCTCCACGGGGTGGTGGGCGTAGGAGTCGTAGACGCGGATCCCGGCGACCTCTCCCTTGAGCTCCATCCGGCGGCCGGTGCCGGTGAACCGGCCCAGCCCCTCGACGAGCGCGCCGAGGTCGCAGCCGAGGCGAAGCCCCATCGCGAGGGCGGCCACGGCGTCGAGGACGTAGTGGCGGCCGGGGATCCGCAGCCGCAGCTCGCCGAGGTCGGCCCCGGCGCGGGTGAGCCGGCACGTGGAGGTGGAGCCGTCGAGGACGAGGTCGTGGATGCGCAGGTCGGCGTCGGCGGACTCCCCCACCGTCACCACCTCCAGGCCCTGCGCGCGCGCCTGGCGCGCCAGCTGGGCGGCGCCGGGGTCGTCGAGGACGCAGACGAGGAAGCCCGACCGGTCGACCGTGTCGGCGAAGTCCTCGAAGGCGCGGTGGTAGGCCTCCTCGGTGCCCCAGTTGTCGAGGTGGTCGGCCTCGACGTTGGTGACGATCGCGGCGTACGGGCGGTAGACGAGGAAGGCGCCGTCGCTCTCGTCGGCCTCCGCCACGAAGAGGTCGTCGGTGCCCGCGTCGGCGTTGCGGCCCGTCGCGGTCAGCACGCCGCCCACGGCGTACGACGGATCGACGCCGGCCGCCAGCAGGGCCGAGGTGAGCAGCCCCGTGGTCGTCGTCTTGCCGTGCGTGCCGGCGACCGCGAGCACCCGCGAGCCGGCCATCACCGCGGCGAGGCCCGCCGAGCGCGGCAGGATCCGCAGGCCGCGGCGCTGCGCCTCCAGCACCTCCGGGTTGTCGTCGCGCGCCGCAGTGGTCACCACGAGCGTGTCGGCGTCGCCGACGTGGGTGGCGTCGTAGCCGAGGTGGCAGGTGACCCCGAGCTCGCGCAGCGAGGGCAGGAAGGGGGTCTCGTGGTCGTCGCTGCCGGTGACGGTGAGGCCGCGCGCCGCCATGATGCGGGCGATCGCGGAGATGCCCGCGCCGCCGATGCCGACGCAGTGCACACGACCGAGCTCGGCGGCCGGGAGGATCTCGTCGGGGACCGGGATCCTCACGAGGCCGGCCCGTCGGCGGCGGCCAGGACCAGGCCGGCCAGCTTGTCGTCGGCGTCCAGCGGGATGACGCCGCGGGCCGCGGCGCCCATCTGCGCCAGCCGGGTGGCGTCGTCGAGCAGGCCGGGCACGCTCGCCGAGACCCATTCGGGCGTCAGGGCCGCGTCGGCGACCAGCAGGCCGCCCCCGGCGTCGACGACGGGGCGGGCGTTGAGGGCCTGCTCGCCGTTGCCGATCGGGAGCGGGACGTAGATCGCGGGCAGGCCCACGCCGGACACCTCGGTGACGGTGTTGCTGCCAGCCCGGCACAGCACGGCGTCCGCGGCGGCGTAGGCGAGGTCCATCCGGTCGACGTAGTGGAGCACGACGTAGGGCACCTCGCCCGAGGGGACGTCCAGGTCGTGCTTGGGGCCGACGATGTGGAGCACCTGCACGCCGGCCGCGGCGAGGTCGGCGGCGGCGCCGGAGACGGCCGCGTTGATGCGGGCCGCGCCCTGGGAGCCGCCGGTGACCATCAGGGTGGGCAGGTCGTCGCGCAGGCCGAAGGTCGCCAGCGCCTCGCCGCGCAGCGCGTCGCGGTCCATCGTGGAGATGAGCCGCCGGATGGGCAGGCCCGTGCAGACCGCGTGCGGCAGGTCGGTGCCGGGGAAGCTGGTGGCGACATGGCGGGTCATCCGCGCGCCGAGCTTGTTGGCGACACCCGGGATCGCGTTGCCTTCGTGGACCACGATCGGCAGGCCGCGCTTGCGGGCGGCGAGGTAGGCCGGCACCGAGACGTAGCCGCCGAACCCGACCACCACGTCGGGACGCACCCGGTCCACCACCTCGAGGGCCGCGGCGCGCGCGGCGCGCAACCGGGTCGGCGTACGGAGCAGGTCGGCGCTTGGTCGCCGGGGCAGCGGCACGCGGGGCACGAACTCCAGGGGAAGGCCGGCCTCCGGGACGAGCCGCGCCTCGAGGCCCTCGCGGGTGCCGAGGCAGGTGACCTCCGTCGCCGGGTCGAGCCGGCGCAGGGCGTCGGCAGTGGCGAGCAGGGGCGAGGTGTGACCGGCGGAACCGCCGCCGGCGAGAAGTACGCGCATCAGGGCGAATCTATCGACTGGTCGAGGCGGCAAGACCGGCGGAGCGGTTGCGGCGGCGCGCCGCCAGCGCGGCCGCCGCCTCGGGCTCGCGGCGGGCGAAGCCGATGACCAGCCCGAGCGCGACCAGCGAGGGCAGGAGCGCGGAGCCACCGTAGGAGACGATCGGGAGCGGGATGCCGATGACGGGCAGCACGGCAAGGACCATGCCGACGTTGATGATCATCTGGCCGAGCAGCCAGACCACTATGCCGAAGGTGGCATAGCGGACGAACGGGTCCTGGGTGCTGAGGGCCACGCGGATAGCGGCGTAGGCGATCGTGAAGAACAGGCCGACCACCAGCATCGTGCCGACCAGGCCGAGCTCCTCGCCCAGCACGGCGAAGATGAAGTCGGTGTGGGCCTCGGGCAGGTCGCCCCACTTCTGGGTCGAGGCGCCGATGCCCTGGCCGAACCACCCGCCGCTGGAGAGGGCGTACAGACCGTGGGCGGGCTGCCACCCGGCGTCGGTGTAGTCCTTGAACGGGTCGGTGAAGTGGGTGATGCGGTTGAGCCGCTCGGGGTCCGTCGCGGCCAGCGCGACGGCGGCGACGCCGAGGACGGAGAAGCTCAGGCCGAAGAGCCGCAGCGGCGCACCGACCACCCAGAGCATGCCGAGCAGGATCGCGGCGAGGACCATCGCGGTGCCGAGGTCGCGACCGACGAGGACCAGGCCGATGACGGCGAAGAGGCCGGGCACGACGGGCACCAGCAGGTGGTGGAGCTCGCGCAGGCGGCGCTCCTTGTGGGCATAGATGTTGGCCGCCCAGAGCACGATCGCGAGCTTGGCGACCTCGGCCGGCTGGATGGTGAAGGGGCCGAGCGCGAGCCAGTTCTTGTTGCCGTTGACGACCACGCCGAACCGCGCCACCAGCCCGAGCAGCACCAGCGCCACCAGGAAGCCGGGATAGGCCAGCCGCCGGATGTGCCTGATCGGCAGGCGCGAGGCGACCCACGCGGCGGGCAGCCCGATCACCACCCACAGCAGCTGGCGCTTCACGACGGCGTAGGAGTCGTCGTAGACGAGGTAGGACCGCACGCTCGAGGCGCTGAGCACCATGATCAGGCCGATGGTGAGGAGCAGCGCGGACGAGCCCAGCAGCAGGTAGTAGGACGCGAGCGGCTTGTCGATCGCCTCGCGCACCGAGCGCCAGCCGGAGGCCGTGCCCTCGCCGACGGAGCGCAGCACCGAGGCGGTGCCCGATCCCAGCGGCGTCCGGGAACGGGTCGGCGGTGCGGGGACGTCCTCGGGGTTCGCGGTGGTCACGGTGCGCTGCCCCTCCGGTCGTCAGGTCTGGTCGTTGCGGGCGATGCGGGCGTGCACGGCGGCCGCGAACGCGTCACCGCGGGCGCCGTAGTTGAGGAACATGTCCATGGAGGCGCATCCCGGCGCCAGCAGCACCGTGTCACCGGACCTGGCAAGCCCGGCAGCGGCGTCGACCACGCGCTCCATCGGATCCCCAGTCTCGTCGGCGCCCACATCGATGACGGGCACATCGGGCGCGTGTCGCGAAAGAGCGTCCGCGATGACCTGGCGGTCGCGCCCCAGCAGCACGACGCCCCGCAACCGCTCGCGGACCGCGACCACGAGGGCGTCGAAGCGGGCGCCCTTGGCCAGGCCGCCGGCGACCCAGACGACGTCGTCGTAGGCACGCAGCGACGACTGGGCGGCGTGCGGGTTGGTCGCCTTGGAGTCGTCGACCCAGGTCACCCCGCCGGCCTCGGCGACGAGGGCGATCCGGTGGCCGTCGGGGCGGAAGGCGCGCAGCCCGTCGCGCACCGCCTGCTGGCTGACGCCGTGCGCGCGCGCCAGCGCAGCGGCCGCCAGGGCGTTGGCGACGAAGTGGGGCGCCGTCGAGGCGAGGTCGTCCAGCGTGCAGAGCTCGGCAGCGCTGGTGGCGCGCTCCTCGATGAAGGCCCGGTCCACGAGCAGGTCCTCGACGATCCCGACGCTGCTGGGGCCGGGCATGCCCAGGGTGAACCCCACCGCGCGGGCGCCCTCGACCACGTCGGCCTCGGCCACCATGGCCTCGGTCGCCGGGTCCTCGTGGTTGTAGACGCAGGCGCGCTGCACGCGCTCGTAGATGCGGGCCTTGTCGGCGGCGTAGGACTCCATGCCCGTCCGCGTGCCGCCGTGCCCGTCCGGCTCGTCGTCGTACCAGTCGAGGTGGTCCTCGGCGAGGTTGAGCACCACGGCCGACTCGGCCGACATGGAGTGCGTGTAGTGGAGCTGGAAGCTGGAGAGCTCGACGGCGAGGACGTCGTAGGGCTCGGGGTCCATCACGGCCTCCACGATGGGCAGCCCGACGTTGCCGACCGCCGCAGCGCGCAGGCCGGCCGCGCGGAGGATCGACTGCAGCATCTGCACCGTGGTGGTCTTGCCGTTGGTGCCGGTGACGGCCAGCCAGGGGGCCGGGTGCTCGGGGTCGCGCAGCCGCCACGCGAGCTCCACCTCGCCCCAGACCGGGATGCCGCGCTCGACGGCCTGGGCCAGGAGGGGCGCGGTGGGCTTCCACCCCGGCGAGGTCACGACGAGGTCGACGTCGTCGGGGAGCACCGCGGTGGCGCCCGGCTCCAGCCGGACGGTGGCACCGAGGGTCTCGAGCAGCTCGGCCTTCTCGGCCCGCTCCTCCCCCGCCACCTCGTCGAGGGCGGTCACCTGCGCGCCGAGGAACCGCAGGTTGTCGGCGGCCGCGTAGCCGGAGACGCCGAAGCCGGCGACCACCACGCGGACGCCGGACCAGTCGCTGGTGCGGCCGAGGGAGTCGATGTCGGTGGCGCTCATGCGGGGTCCCCGCGGCGTTGTCCGACGGAGGAGCGCAGCGGCGGAGACGGAGAACGTCGTGGGGTGCTCATCCGATTCCGGCGACCCACTCGGCGTAGAAGATGCCGAGACCGATCGCGACCGCGAGCCCGGTGATGATCCAGAAGCGGATCACGATGGTGACCTGCTCCCACCCGAGCATCTCGAAGTGGTGGTGCAGGGGCGTCATGCGGAACACGCGGTGGCCCGGCTGGACCTTGAAGATGTTGCGGAAGGTGCTGCTGGCGCGACTGACCTTGAAGACCGAGACCTGGATCATCACCGACAGCGTGATCACCACGAACAGGCCGCCGATGACCAGCAGCAGCAGCTCGGTGCGGGTCATGATCGCGAAGCCGGCCATCGCGCCGCCCAGGGCGAGCGAGCCGGTGTCGCCGAGGATGATCTGGGCCGGCGAGGCGTTCCACCACAGGAACCCGAAGCAGGCCCCGGTGAGGGCGGCGGCGACCACCGCGAGGTCCAGCGGGTCGCGCACCTCGTAGCACTTGGGGCCGGCCTCGAGGGCGCAGGACTGGCTGTTCTGCCAGATGTTCACGAGCGTGTAGGCGGCGAAGATCAGGATCGAGGCGCCCGTCGCGAGGCCGTCGAGACCGTCGGCGAGGTTCACCGCGTTGCTGAAGCCGGTGACGACGAACCACAGCAGCAGCAGGGCCAGCACCGCGGGAAGGGCGAACCGCTCGTAGTCGCGGATGAAGGAGATGTGGTCCGACGCGGGCCGCCAGCCGCGCTCGTCCTCCAGCGCCGGCGACAGCGCCAGGACGCCGAAGATGAGCGCGACGACCGTCTGGCCGATCATCTTGGCGCGACTGCGCAGGCCGGTGCTGTGCTGCCGGCTCACCTTGAGGAAGTCGTCGAGGAAGCCGACCGCGCCGAGGCCCACCAGCAGGAAGAGGAGCAGCAACGCGGAGGCGGTGGGCGCCTGGCCGGTGATCACCTTGGCCGCGAAGTAGCCGACCACGGTCGCGAGCACGACGACGGCGCCGCCCATGGTCGGCGTGCCGCGCTTGGTGTGGTGCGTGGTGGGACCGTCGTCACGGATCGGCTGGCCGAAGCCCTGCCGGGTGAAGAACCGGATCGCGTAGCGCGTGCCGAGGAGGGAGATCAGAAGGGAGAGTCCTCCTCCGAACAGGATGGCTCTCATCTCGTGGTGGTCCCTTTCTCGAGGAGGTCGTCGGCGATCAGCTCCAGCGCCGCCCCCCGTGATGCCTTCACGAGGACGACATCAGCAGCCGAGACATTGTGCCGCAGCCAGTCGGCCGCCGCGTCACGGCCCGCCGTCGTGACGGCCGTCCCCCGCTGCCCCGCATCCTCGTAGCCCCGCGCGACGGCAGCCGCTGCAGGGCCGACCGCGACGAGCACGTCCACCCCGACCTCGGCGGCGTACGTCCCGACGCCCGCGTGGGCCTCGACCGCACCGTCGCCGAGCTCGAGCATCTCCCCCAGCACCGCGACCGTACGCCGACCGCTGCGGGCCCCGATGCCCGCGAGGGTCTCGAGGGCGGCGCGCATCGACTCGGGGTTGGCGTTGTAGGCGTCGTTGACGACGTCGAGGCCGTCGGCGCGCTCGGTCTGCTCCATCCGCCAGCGGCTGGTGGGCCCAGCGTCACCGAGCGAATCGGCGACGGCATCGAGGTCGAGGCCCGCCGCCAGGGCCATCGCCGCCGCGGCGGCGGCGTTGCGCCACTGGAAGGCACCCACCTGGGCGAGGTGGACGGTGGCGCCGGACCCGCGGTGGACCAGCTCGAAGGACTGCCGGCCGAGGTCGTCGCTGGTGATCTCGCCGACGGCGACGTCGGCCGGGGCGGCACCGAAGGTGGTCACCGTGGCAGCGGTGCGCGGCGCCATCGCGACCACGAGGTCGTCGTCGGCGTTGAGCACGGCGGTGCCGTCGACCGGCAGCGCGTCGATGATCTCGCCCTTGGCACGGGCGATCGCCTCGCGGCTGCCGAACTCGCCGATGTGGGCGGTGCCGACGTTGAGCACCGCGGCGATGTTCGGGGGCGCGATCTCGCACAGCTCGGCGATGTGGCCCACGCCGCGCGCGCCCATCTCGACGACGAGGTAGCGGGTGTCGAGCCCGGCGCGCAGCACGGTCAGGGGCACCCCGAGCTCGTTGTTGAAGTTGCCGCGGGTGGCGACGGTCGGCCCGTCGTCGGCGAGGACGTGGGCGAGATAGTCCTTGGTGCCGGTCTTGCCCTGCGACCCGGTCATCGCGAGGACGACCAGGTCGGGGAGCTGGTCGACGACGTGGCGGGCAAGGCGGCCGAGCGCGGTGGTCACGTCGTCGACGACGACGGTGGGCAGCTCGGTGGGCCGGCTGCCGAGCGCCGCGACCGCACCCGCGGCGCCGGCAGCGGCCGCGAAGTCGTGGCCGTCGGCCCGCTCACCGGC
>NZ_JAOPWY010000120.1 GCF_025965415.1 Nocardioides sp. | reverse complement strand
TCATCTCCTCGACCGGGTAGGGCGAGTACTGCGGCTGCTTGAGCAGCGCCATCAGGCGCTGGCCGCGGTCGAGCTGCTGGCGCGAGGCGGCGTCGAGGTCGGAGGCGAACATCGCGAACGCCTCCATCGCGCGGAACTGCGCCAGGTCGACCTTGAGCGAGCCGGTGACCGTCTTCATCGCCTTCGTCATCGCCGAACCACCCACGCGCGAGACCGAGACACCCACGTCGATGGCGGGGCGCTGGTTGGCCGCGAACAGGTCGGACTGCAAGAAGATCTGGCCGTCCGTGATCGAGATGACGTTGGTCGGGATGAACGCCGAGACGTCGTTGGCCTTGGTCTCGATGATCGGCAGGCCCGTCATCGAGCCCTTGCCCATCTCGTCGGAGAGCTTGGCGCACCGCTCGAGGAGCCGGCTGTGCAGGTAGAAGACGTCACCGGGGTAGGCCTCGCGACCCGGCGGGCGACGCAGCAGCAGCGACACGGCGCGGTAGGCCTCGGCCTGCTTGGTCAGGTCGTCGAACACGATGAGGACGTGCTTGCCGTCGTACATCCAGTGCTGGCCGATGGCCGAACCGGTGTAGGGGGCGAGGTACTTGAAGCCCGCCGAGTCCGACGCCGGGGAGGCCACGATGGTGGTGTACTCCAGCGCGCCGGCCTCCTCGAGGGCGCCACGCACGGCGGCGATGGTCGAGCCCTTCTGGCCGATGGCGACGTAGATGCAGCGCACCTGCTTGTCCGGGTCACCGGACTCCCAGTTGGCCTTCTGGTTGATGATCGTGTCGATCGCGATCGTGGTCTTGCCGGTGGACCGGTCGCCGATGATGAGCTGGCGCTGCCCGCGGCCGATCGGGGTCAGGGCGTCGATCGCCTTGATGCCGGTGGCGAGCGGCTCGTGGACCGACTTGCGCACCATCACGCCGGGAGCCTGCAGCTCCAGCGCGCGGCGACCCTCGAGCGGGGTGATCTCGCCGAGGCCGTCGATCGCGGTGCCGAGCGGGTCGACGACGCGACCGAGGTAGCCGTCGCCGACGGGGACCGAGAGGATCTCGCCCGTGCGACGCACGACCTGGCCCTCCTCGATCTTGTCGAAGTCACCCAGGACCACGACACCGACCTCGCGGGTGTCGAGGTTGAGCGCGATGCCGAGCGTGCCGTCCTCGAACTCGAGCAGCTCGTTGGCCATGACCGAGGGCAGGCCGCTGACGCGGGCGATGCCGTCGGCAGCCTCCGCGACCGTGCCGACCTCTTCCTTGGCCGCCGAGTCGGGCTTGTAGTCCGACACGAAGCGCTGAAGCGCGTCCCGGATCTCGTCCGGACGGATGGACAGCTCCGTCATTTCATCTCACCTGTTCTCTGGGTCTGCTCGAAAAGTTCTTGGGATGTCAGTTGTGGCTCAGCCGGCGAGCCTGCGCCGGGCATCGTCGAGGCGGCTGGACACCGTCCCGTCGATGACGTCGTCACCGATCTCGACACGGACGCCACCGATGACCTCGGGGTCGACGATGACGTTGAGGTGCACGTCACGACCGTAGGTGCGCGCCAACGCACCGGCGAGCCGCTCACGGTAGGCGTCGGGGAGGGGGCGGGCGACGCGAACGGTCGCGACTCCCTCCCCGCGGACCTCGGCCGCGATCTTCTGGTAGGCCGCCAGGGCGACCGCCACCGTGCGGTGACTGCCGGACAGCGCCTGCTGCACGAGGGCCACCGTGGCGGGAAGGACCTTGTCGCCCAGCAGCCCCTGGACCAGGGCCGCCTTGTCGGCGCGGCTGCGGGCCGGGTCGGAGAGCGCGTCGCGCAGCTCCGGGTTGGCCTGCACGAGCCGACCCACCGCGAAGACCTCGTCCTCGAGACGGCCGGCGTCGCCGCCGGTGGAGCGCACCGTGGCGACCACGCCGAGCTGCTCGAGGGCGTCGCTCAGGTCGCGCCCCGACGTCCACCGCTGCGAGACCGCTGTGGTGATGACGTCGAGCGCCTCGGGCGTGACCTTGCCCTCGAGCACGCTGCGGAGCAGGTCGGCCTTGGCCTCACCGGGCAGCGACACGTCGGTGGCCACGCGGCGCAGGCCCGGCTCGGCGCGGAACAGGTCCGCCGTCCCGAACAGGTCCTGGCCCACCCGGCCCAGGTCGCCGGTGCCCGGGAGCACTGCGGCGGCCGCGGCGTAGGCGTCTGCGGACGCACCTCGCATCATCAGTTGACGCTCCCCGACGCGGCGCCGTTGGACGCCTCCAGGTCGGCGAGGAAGCGCTCGACGACGCGCCTCTGTCGAGCCTCGTCCTCCAGGCTCTCACCGACGATGCGACCGGCCAGGGCGGTGGCGAGGGTGCCGACCTCGGCACGGAGCGAGGTGACCGCCTGCTGGCGCTCGGCCTCGATCTGGGCCTTGCCGTGCTCGACGATGCGCGCGGACTCGGCCTGGGCCGTCTCCCGCATCTCGGCCACGATCTGGGCACCCTGCTCACGCGCCTCCTCGCGGATGCGCGCCGCCTCGTGCCGGGCGTCGCCGAGCTGCTTCTCCAGCTCGGCGAGCTTGGCGTCGGCCTCGGCCTGCTTGGTCTCGGCCGCGGCGATGCCACCCTCGATCGCCTGGGTGCGCTCGGCGAAGGTCTGCTCGAAGCGAGGAGCCACGAACTTCCAGATGAGGAAGAGCAGCAGGCCGAAGACGACGAGCGACAGGGCGAACTCGACGGGCACGAAGCCGAGCGGGTTCTCCGGGGCGTGTCCGCCCTCGGTGGGCTCGGTTCCTTCCGCGAGGAAGATCAGATTCTGCATGAGGCAGTCCTAGGTCAGTGGAGGGCCAGCGTCAGTTGAGGACGAACGCGAGTGCGATACCGATGATCGCGAGCGCCTCGGCGAGCGCGAAGCCAAGGATGGCGATCGACTGCAGGCGGCCCTGGGCCTCCGGCTGACGGGCGACACCGGAGATGTAGGCCGCGAAGATCAGGCCGATACCGATACCGGGGCCAATGGCCGCCAGGCCGTAGCCGATCATGTTGAGCGAGCCGTTGAGAGTGCCGTCCACGGCAGTTTCCTTTCGGTTGGTGCTACTTCAGGTAGGGGTGGTGCAGATCAAGGGTCGAGCCTGTGGTGCGGGTGGATCAGTGCTCGTCGGCCAGCGCTCCGGAGATGTACATGGCGTTGAGCAGGGTGAAGACGTAGGCCTGGAGGAACTGCACCAGGAGCTCGAGGAACGAGATCGCGATGGCGAGGACCCAGGCGAGCGGTCCGGCGACGTAGCCGATGCCGCCGTACTCCAGCAGGAACAGCCCGCCGGTCGAGAACAGGATCAGCAGCAGGTGGCCGGCGAACATGTTGGCGAACAGACGGAGTGCCAGCGTGGCCGGGCGGACCAGGATGTTGGAGAAGAACTCCAGGGGCACCAGGAGCGGGTACATGAACGGGCTCACGCCGGACGGGACGCTCTGCAGCTTGAGGTAGCCGACGAGGCCGTGCTTGTGGATGCCGACGGCGTTGTAGATGACCCAGCTCAGCGCGGCCAGCGCGTAGGCCATGGAGGCACGCGAGAAGGTCGGGAACTGGATGCCCGGGATCGACGCGAACGCGTTGTTGATCAGCAGGAAGAAGAAGACCGTCACGAGGTAGGGGACGAACTTGATGAAGTCGTGGCTGCCGATGATGTCGCGGCCGATCGAGTTGCGGACCATCCCGTAGGCGCTCTCGCCGGCGAACTGGAGGCGACCCGGCACCAGCGTGGCGCGTCGGGCGGCGGCGTAGAAGAACACGAAGACCACGAGCGCGCCGAGGACCAGCTGCACCATCGGCTTGGTGACCGCGAGGTCGCCGACATGGAACAGCGCGACCTCGGAGAAGTCGAAGCTGTTGGGGCCGGGGGCAACGAATTCGCCGCCGGACTCAGCCATCGTGATGCCGAACATCGAGTCAGTCTCCTACTGGCTTGCCTTGTTGAACCGTGCATAGGTCATGTAGATCCCGAAGCCGGCACCGATGAGGATGCCGATCGCCACGAGGAAGGTCGTTCCCAGCCAACGATCGAGGACCCAGCCAGCCAGACCGTAGAGGCCCACACCCGAGACGACGTAGCCGAAGGCGTGCCAGGGGTCGCCCTTGGGGGTGTCGTCGGGTCCGGCCGTCGGGGGAAGCTGTCGAGCCATCGCGCCCCGCACACTAGCAGCGGAATCGGTCATCGCTCACCCCCGGGGTGATCGGTCCGCTCGTCGGCCGCGGGAGTGTCCGAGGTGGTGTCATAGGCCGGGATCCGCTGACGGGTGGCCGCGACCAGCTGACCCGCGAGCCACAGCATCGTGACGGCGATGACGCCCGCCGCGAACCAGCCGCGCGACAGGTCGTCGTCGCTCACCCCGGCGCGCTCGATGGCCATCACGCAGACGGCAAGCACGAGGAGCTGGAGCAGGTAGGTCAGGAGGGCCACGAGCAGCGAGGCGGCCGGCAGCAGCCGGGCGACGAAGCCCACCGCGGCGATGCCCAGCGCGAACACGACCAGGGTCAGCACTCCCCCGCTGGCCGCTCCGACGACGGCCGGACGACCGTCGGTCAGCGAGGCTGCGACCACGAGGACGACCACCGCGACCACGCCTGCCGCCACCGCACCCAGGAGCGGGGAAAACCCGGTCCTGGTGCCTGGCTTCGACTCGGTCGTCATGGCGGCGGCCTGTCTCGTGGAGAGGTCAGTTGCGGTGCTCGTGAAAACTATCACAAGGTCTGGGGCGGGCCCCAATCAGGCCCCGGGGAGCGCCTCCCCCGACGTCCGACGATCCTCGACCGGCTCCTCCTCCGGCCCCTCAGCAGGCCCCTCGACCCGACCCTCGATGGCCGCGTTCTCGGGCAGCCCGGTGTCGCCCAGCCCGGTCTTGCGCGGGCGGTGCACCTTGGGCAGCACGAAGGTCATCGCGATCGTCAGCGCCAGCATCGACCCCAGGCTCCACCACACCCACACCTCCTTGAAGAGGCTCACGAGCACGGCACCCGCGGCGAGCGTGAAGGCCCACAACCACATGATCAGCACCGCCCGGCGCTGGGAGTGGCCGATCTCCAGGAGTCGGTGGTGCAGGTGCTGCTTGTCGGCACTCATCGGCGAGCGCCCCGCGCGCGTGCGTCGTACGACGGCGAGGACGAGGTCGACCATGGGCACCATCAGCAGCGAGATCGGCAGCAGCACGGGCAGCACGGTCACGAAGAGGCTGTTGCCCTCGGTGCTCGGCATCCCGGGGAACTGCCCGGTCAGGGTGAGGGCACTGGCGGAGAGCACGAGGCCGATGAGCATCGACCCGGAGTCGCCCATGAACAGGCGGGCCGGGTGGAAGTTGTGCGGCAGGAAGCCGGCGCAGGCGCCGGCCAGCGCGGCGCTGAGCAGGGCACCGGTGGTGGCCAGGGTCAGGTTGTTCTGGTCCGCGAGCATGTAGCAGTAGAGGAAGAAGGCGGCCGCCCCGATCCCGACGATGCCGGCAGCGAGGCCGTCGAGGCCGTCGACGAAGTTGACCGCGTTCATCGTGCCGATGACCACGACCAGGGTGAGCAGCGCGCCCTGGGCGTCGTCGAGGGCGAACTGGGTGCCGTCAGCGCCCGGGAAGTACCAGAACCGCACCCCCTGCGAGACCAGCAGGCCGGCGGCGAGCACCTGCCCCCCGAGCTTGGTCAGGGCGTCGAGGTCGAAGATGTCGTCGACGACCCCGACGGCGCACACGAGCACCCCCGCGAGCAGCACGACCCCCGCGTCCTTGAAGACGAAGGCCTCGCTGTTGGTGGAGAGGAACGGGAGCTCGCGGGCCACGAAGTAGGCGGCGCAGAGGCCTCCGAGCATGGCCAGGCCGCCGAGGTAGGGGATCGGCTCGGCGTGGACGTCGCGGTCGCGCACCGGCGCCACCGCGCCCGTGCGCAGCGCGATCTCACGGGCGATGACCGTGAGGAGGTAGGTCACCGACAGGGCGACCAGGAAGACGAGGAGGTACTCCCGCACGGGCCTCGTCAGCCCTCGTCCGACAGCACCACGCCGTGCTCCGCGATGGCCGCGTTGAGCTCGTCGAGCGACAGGGCGCCCAGGCGAAGGACCCGGCCCTCCGGGACGGTGGCGTCGATGATCGTCGAGGCCTCGCCGCCGGGCGAGGTCCCGCCGTCGACGATCACCGACACGACGGCGCCGAGCATCGCCTCGGCCTGGTCGGCGTCGGTGGCGGCGGGGCGTCCGGTGAGGTTGGCCGAGGACACGGCGAGCGGACCGGTGCGCTCCAGGACGGCCAGGGCCACCTCGTCGTCGGGCATCCGGACCGCGACGGTGCCGCGGGTCTCCCCCAGGTCCCACATCAGCGAGCCCTGCTGGCGGCACACGAGAGTCAGCGGGCCGGGCCAGAACCTCTCGACCAGGGTGGTGGCCCACGGCGGCACGCCCTCGGCGAGCGCGTCGAGGGTGGTCGCGGCGGAGACGAGCACCGGCGGCGGCATCTCCCGGCCGCGGCCCTTGGCCGCGAGGAGGCTGCGGACGGCCTCGTGGGAGAAGGCGTCGGCGGCGATGCCGTAGACGGTGTCGGTGGGGATCACCACCAGCTCACCGCGTCGTACGGCACCGGCGGCGGCGGTCACTGCCGCCTCCCGCTCCTCCTCCGTCGAGGTCGCAAGCCTGTCCACGTCGCTCATCGTGCCAGTCGCGCGGTCAGGTAGCGCGCCCGCCCCGCGAGGTCGCGGTGGTCGGCCACGTCGGCCCAGCGTCCGGAGGCGGCGAAGACGGCCGGTGCCGACTCCCCCTGGACGTCGGCGTGCTCGGCGCCGACCACTCCCCCGGGGCGCAGCAGCAGGGCCGCGCGCTGCTCGAGGACGCGGATCGCGTCGAGCCCGTCCTGGCCCGAGAACAGGGCCAGGTGCGGGTCGTGGTCACGCGCTTCGGCGGCCACGGACTCCCAGGCCTCGAGCGGGATGTAGGGCGGGTTGCACACCACGACGTCGACCGTGCCGAGGAGGTCGTCGAAGGCCGTGGCGAGGTCGCCGTGGCGCAGGTCGACGCCGGTCCCGGCGAGGTTGCGCTCGGCCCAGGCCAGCGCCCCCTCGTCGAGCTCGACGGCGTGCACGTCGGCGCCGGGCACCTCGTCGGCCACGGCCTTGGCGATGGCGCCCGACCCGGTGCAGAGGTCCACGACCACGGGCGCCGTCAGGGCCAGCGCGTGCTCGATCGCCCAGCCCGCCAGCAGCTCGGTCTCGGGGCGCGGGACGAAGACCCCCGGGCCGACGGCCAGCTCGACGTGCCGGAAGGCGGCGGCACCGGTCAGGTGCTGGAGCGGCTCGCGGGCGGCCCGGCGCGCCAGGAGGGCGTCGTACTGCTCCTGCTCACCGTCGGTCAGGTCGTCCACCAGCGGGAGGCGGCCCAGCGACACCCCCAGCACGTGGGCGAGCAGCAGGTCGGCGTCGCGCTCGGGCGAGGCCACGCCCGACCCCTGCAGGGCGGCGGCGCCCGCCCGCCGGGCCGCGCCGGCGCGCATCAGGACTCCAGGGCGGCCAGGCGGGCGGCCATGTCGGTCTCGACGCACGAGTCGAGCACCGGCTGAAGGTCGCCGTCGAGCACCTGGTCGAGGTTGTAGGACTTGTAGCCCGTGCGGTGGTCGGAGATCCGGTTCTCCGGGAAGTTGTAGGTGCGGATCCGCTCGGAGCGGTCGACGGTGCGGACCTGCGAGCGACGGGCCTCGCTGGCCTCGCTGTCGGCGGCGTCCTGGGCGGCCTGGAGCAGCCGGGAGCGCAGGATCCGCATCGCGGACTCCTTGTTCTGCAGCTGGCTCTTCTCGTTCTGGCAGCTCGCCACGATGCCGGTGGGCACGTGGGTGATGCGCACGGCCGAGTCGGTCGTGTTGACGCTCTGGCCCCCGGGTCCGCTGCTGCGGTAGACGTCGATGCGCAGGTCGCTGTCGTCGATCGTGACGTCGACCGGCTCGGCCTCGGGCGACACGAGGACACCGGCCGCCGACGTGTGCACCCGCCCCTGCGACTCGGTGACCGGCACGCGCTGGACGCGGTGCACGCCGCCCTCGAACTTGAGCAGGGCGTACGGCGCCTGGCCGGGCTCGACGGTGCCGCGCGCCTTCACCGCCGCCGTGACGGACTTGAAGCCCCCGAGGTCGGACTCGGCCGCGTCGAGGATCTCCACGCTCCAGCCGCGCCCCTCGGCGTAGCGGGAGTACATCCGCAGCAGGTCGCCGGCGAACAGGGCCGACTCCTCGCCGCCCTCGCCCGACTTGATCTCGAGCAGGGCGTCCTTGCTGTCGGCCGCGTCGCGCGGCACCAGGAGGCGCCGCAGCCGCTCGCTGGCGACCTCGCGCCGGGCCGCGAGGTCCTCGGCCTCCTGCGCGAAAGCGGGGTCGTCGGCGCCGAGCTCGCGGGCCGCCTCGATGTCGTCACCGAGCCTCAGCCAGTCCTGCCAGGTCGTGACGACCGCCGTCAGCTCGGCGTAGCGCTGGTTGAGCTGCTTGGCCAGGCGCTGGTCGGCGTGCGTCTCGGGGAGGGCCAGGCGTTGCTCGAGCTCGGCGTGCTCCTGGCGCATGCCTTCGACGGCCTCGAACATGGGTCTCCTCCTCGACTTCCCCGTGGCTGGACAGACGACAAGGCGCCGGCCACCCGCGGTGAGCGGGCGACCGGCGCCTGGCGTGGACTACTTGCTGTCGGCCTTCTCGGCCGGGGCCTTCTTGGCGTAGCGCGCCTCGAAGCGGGCGACGCGGCCACCGGTGTCGAGGATCTTCTGCTTGCCGGTGTAGAACGGGTGGCACTGCGAGCAGACGTCGGCGTGGATCGAGCCGGAGGTCGCGGTGCTACGGGTGGTGAACGACGCGCCGCAGGTGCAGGTGACGGCGGTCTCGACGTAGTCGGGGTGCGTGTCCTTCTTCATGGGTTTCCTCTCGAGGTGTTCCGGGTCGCCCGCGTGGATCGCTCAGGACGTGAACCGGGACCGGCGCACAAGTGTGCCACCGGTATGAACACCGGCGCGAATCCGGAGATTCCCGCCGGGGACAGCTCGTGCCGCGCCCCGGGGTCAGCGCGAGCCGACGACCTTGGCGACGGCCTGCGGGGAGTCCGCGGCGGCGAGCTGCTTGCGCAGGTCGCCGACCACCGCCCCCTCGGCGGGCGCGAGCAGCTTCTCCTCGTGCCGGGTGCCCGAGGCGGCGACGTCCACCGCGGGCACGATGCCCTTGGCGGCCCGGTCCGCGCTGAGGACCAGCTCGAGGTTGGCGGTGCCGGCGAGCTCCTCCAGGAAGAACTCGTCGGTGGCCGAGCCGGTGCCGGCGCTCACCGTCGCCAGGATGGTCAGCGAACCGGCGTCCTCGAGCTTGCGAGCGGCGCCGAAGAACTCCTTGGTCGGGTGCACCGCCGAGGCGTCCACCAGGCCGCCGAGGATCCGGCCGTTGGCCGGGGCCGCCAGGTTGTAGGCGCGGCCGAGCCGGGTCAGGGAGTCGAGCAGGACGACCACGTCGTGGCCGAGCTCGACGAGCCGCTTCGCGCGCTCGATGGCCAGCTCGGCGACCAAGGCATGGTCGGCCGGCTGCCGGTCGAACGTCGAGGCGACGACCTCGCCCTTCACCGCGCGCTGGAAGTCGGTGACCTCCTCCGGACGGGTGTCGACCAGCACCACCATCACGTGGCACTCGGGGTTGTTGGTGGTGACCGACTGGGCGATCGACTGAAGCAGCGTCGTCGCGCCCGTGCGCGGCGGCGTACGGACGAGACCGCGCTGGCCCTTGCCGATCGGCGCGGCGATGTCGATGACGCGCCCGATCAGGTTGGCGTCGTCGGTCGCGAGACGCAGGCGCTGGTGCGGGTGGACCGGCACCGCCTCGCCGAACTCCGGACGCTCCTTGGCACCCTCGGCCTCGGTGCCGTTGACGCTGTCGATGCGGACCATCGGGTTGAACTTCTCCCGGCGCTCCCCCTCGCGCGGCTGGCGTACCTGCCCGACGACCGCGTCGCCGCGGCGGAGGTGGTACTTGCGCACCATCGACAGGGAGAGGTAGACGTCCTCGGGTCCCGGGAGGTAGCCCGAGGTGCGCACGAAGGCGCAGTTGTCGAGCACGTCGAGGATGCCGGCGGCCGGCACCAGCACGTCGTCCTCGAGGATCGTGGTGTCGGGCTCGTTGCGCCCGCCCGCGCGCACGGCCGTACGGTCGCGACCCCGGCGACGCCGGTTGCGACGGCTGCCGCCCTCGTCATCGTCGTCGTCGTCCTGGCCCTGGTTCTGGCCCTGGTTCTGGTTCTGGCCCTGGTGACGGTCCTGCTGGTTGCGGTCCTGGCGGTCCTGCCGGTCCTGGCGGTCCTGCTGCTGGTTGCGGTCCTGCCGGTCCTGCTGCTGGTTGCGGTCCTGCTTGGCCTGACCCTGCTTCTGGCCCTGCTTGGCCTCGTTCTGCTTCTGGTCCTGCTTGGCCTCGTTCTGCTTCTGGTCCTGCTTCTGGTCCTGCTTCGGGGCGGACTGCTCGGCCTGCGCCTCGGCGGCCTGCTCGGCCTGGCGCTGCTTGCGGGTGCGGGTGCGCACCGTCGGCTGGGCCGCGCCCTGCACCGGCGCCTCGGCGGGAGCCTGCTCGACGCGGGGCTCCTCGGCCCTCGGCTGCTCGGCGCGGTCGGCCTGCTCGTTCTTCTCGGGCTGCGCGGGCTGCTCGTTCTTCTCGGGCTGCTCGGTCTTCTGCGGCGCTGCGGACGAGCCCGACCGGGTCGCCTTGATGGCGTCGACCAGCTGGGCCTTCTTCATCGTCCCGGCGCCGGGGACGCCGAGTCCGGCGGCCATCGACTTGAGGTCGGCCAGCAGCATCGAGCTGAGGCCGGACGACGTGGATGCGGCCTTCTTGGCGGGCTTCTTCGCCGGGGCAGCGGAGGGGGTCTCGGTC
This sequence comes from Nocardioides sp., assembly GCF_025965415.1. Classification (GTDB taxonomy): domain Bacteria; phylum Actinomycetota; class Actinomycetes; order Propionibacteriales; family Nocardioidaceae; genus Nocardioides. The sequence continues at coordinate 5,518 of NZ_JAOPWY010000120.1, read as the reverse complement.
ACGTGGGTCCTTCGCACGTTGCGTCGCCCGCGACCGAGGAGCGGCCAGCGAGGCGGATGGTGGTGCCCATGCACACGGCCTCGGAGAAACAGGGGGCCGGGACGGACGGGTACGCCGAACGGCGTGCCGTCAGGTTAGCAGGGTCGCGCCGTGGGGTTCGATCACCAGGTCGTGGCACTCCCAGCCGTCCGGGCAGCGCCCGGTGAGGGGGGAGGTGTCCGCGGTGCCGAAGGCCAGGACCGTGGGGCCGGCACCCGACACCACGGCGGGTACGCCGTCCGCGCGCAGGCGTCGTACGAGCGCGAGCGTGTCGGGCATCGCCGGCTCGCGCTGGTCCTGGTGGAGCCAGTCGCGGGTGGCGGCGAGGAGGTGCTCGGGCTGCCCGGTCAGCGCGGCCACGAGGAGGGCGGCGCGGCCGGAGTTGGCCGCCGCGTCGGCGTGCGGCACGGAGGCGGGCAGCAGCCCGCGCGCCACCGTGGTCTCGACACCGCCCGGCGGGACGAACGCGACCGCGGTGATCCGCGGGTCGACGCCCACGCGGACGGCGTACCAGTGGTCGTCCTCGCGACCCGAGATCACGAAGCCGCCGTAGAACGCGGGGGCCACGTTGTCGGGGTGCCCCTCGAGGTCGGCGGCCAGGTCGAGGAGTGCCTCGTCGGAGGCGAGCAGCTGGCCGCCTGCGACCAGACCGCGCGCCAGCACGACCCCCGCGACGATCGCAGCGGACGAGGAGCCGAGGCCGCGGGCGTGCGGGATGACGTTGCGGCAGGAGAGGCGCAGCCCGGGCGGCTGGGCGCCCATCAGGTCGAAGGCGGCCCGCATCGCGCGCACCACGAGGTGCGCCTCGTCGCGGGGTACGCCGTCGGCGCCGGCACCCTCGACCTCGACGAGGAGGCCGTCGGGCCGGACCTCCGCCTCGAGCTCGTCACGCAGCGACAGCGCGAGCCCCAGTGAGTCGAAGCCGGGACCGAGGTTGGCCGACGTGGCCGGCACGCTGACCCGCACCGGGCCCTCGACGAAGGTGGCCATGCTCAGGCGAGACCGGCGGCAGCAGCAGCCGCGTCGACATCGGCGTCGACGACGGTGTCCACGAAGTCGCGGTGGCTCTCGAGCGCGGTCGCGGTGTCCTTCAGCCCGTGCCCGGTCACCGTGATGACCACCGTCGCTCCGGCATAGCTCTCGCCCGCGGCGAGCTCGCTGAGCAGGCCGGCGATGCCGGCGGCCGAGGCGGGCTCCACGAAGACGCCGTCGCGCCGGGCCAGCTCGGCCTGGGCGGCGAGGATCTGGGCGTCGCTCACGGCGGCGAACCGGCCCTCGGACTCCTTGGCGGCCATCTCGGCGAGGTGCCAGGACGCGGGGTTGCCCACCCGGATGGCCGTGGCCTTGGTCTCGGGGTCGGGGAACGGCTCCCCCGTCACCAGCGGGGCGGCGCCCTCGGCCTGGAACCCGCGCATCACCGGACGCCGGGAGGCCCGGCCCAGCTCGGCGTACTGCTGGTAGCCGAGCCAGTAGGCCGCGATGTTGCCGGCGTTGCCGACCGGGAGCAGGTGGAAGTCGGGGGCGTCGCCGAGGAAGTCGCACACCTCGAACGACGCGGTCTTCTGGCCCTGCAGCCGGACCGGGTTGACCGAGTTGACCAGCGCGACCGGGTAGTCGCGGGCCAGGCCGCGGGCGATGTCGAGGCAGTGGTCGAAGTTGCCGCGCACCATGATGATCTGGGCGCCGTGCACGACGGCCTGGGCCATCTTGCCGGCGGCGATCTTGCCCTCGGGGATGAGGACGAGCGGCTTCAGGCCGGCCTTGGCGGCGTAGGCCGCCATCGACGCCGACGTGTTGCCGGTCGACGCGCAGACGACCGCCTCGGCACCCTCGTGCTTGGCTACCGAGATCGCGGCGGTCATGCCGCGGTCCTTGAAGGATCCGGTCGGGTTGTTGGCCTCGACCTTGAGCCAGACCTCACCACCGGTGAGGCCCGACAGCCAGCCGGAGTGCACCAGCGGGGTGCCCCCCTCGCGAAGGGTGACGGCCTCGAGCCCCTCGGGCAGGTCGAGGAGGTCGCGGTACTCCTCGATGACGCCCAACCACTGACCGTGAGCCATCACTCGTCCCCTCCCTCGACCCGCATCACCGAGGTGACCTCGCGGACGATGTCCATGTTGCGGAGCTGGTCGACGGTCGCGCTCAGCGCGGCGTCGGGGGCGGCGTGGGAGACGACGACGAGCTGGGCGTCGGCCCCACGGCCCTCCTGCCGGACGGTCTGGATCGAGACGTCGTGGTCGGCGAAGGCGTTGGCGACCGCGGCGAGCACGCCCGCGCGGTCGTCGACGTCGATGGCGACGTGGTAGCGGGTGCGGGTCTCCCCCATCGGCTGCACGGCCCGGTCGGCGTAGGCCGACTCCCCCGCGCCGCGGGTGCCGGCGAGGCGGTTGCGGGCCACGGTGACCAGGTCGCCGAGGACTGCGCTCGCGGTGGGGGCGCCACCGGCGCCGGGACCGTAGAACATGAGCTGGCCGGCCGCCTCGGACTCCACGAACACGGCGTTGTAGGCGCCGCGCACGCTGGCGAGCGGGTGCGAGCGCGGGATCATCGCCGGGTGCACGCGGGCCGCGACGTGCTCGCCCCGCAGCTCGCAGATGGCGAGCAGCTTGACCACCGAGCCCATGTCGCGGGCGCTGGCCACGTCGGCCGCGGTGACCTCGGAGATGCCCTCGCGGTAGACGTCGGAGGCAGTGACGCGGGAGTGGAAGGCCAGGCTCGCCAGGATCGCCGCCTTGGCCGCGGCGTCGAAGCCCTCGACGTCGGCCGTCGGGTCGGCCTCGGCGTAGCCGAGCTCCTGGGCCTCCTCCAGCGCCTCGGAGAAGCCCGCGCCCGAGGTGTCCATCTTGTCGAGGATGAAGTTGGTGGTGCCGTTGACGATGCCGAGCACCCGGGTGACCTTGTCGCCGGCCAGCGACTCGCGCAGCGGCCGCAGGATCGGGATGGCGCCAGCCACGGCCGCCTCGTAGTAGAGGTCGCGCTCCGCCTTGGCGGCCGCCTCGAAGAGGGTCGGGCCGTCCTCGGCCAGCAGCGCCTTGTTGGCCGTGACGACGCTCGCGCCGTGCTCGAGGGCGGAGAGGATCAGGGAGCGGGCCGGCTCGATGCCGCCGATCACCTCCACCACCACGTCCACGTCGTCGCGGGCCACCAGCCCGGCCGCGTCGGTGGTGAGCACGCCGTCGGGGACCTCGATGTCGCGCGGCGCGTCCAGCCGGCGTACGGCGACGCCGACCAGCTCGACCGGCGCACCCACCCGGGCGGCCAGGTCGTCACGCTGCTCGCTCAGCAGCCGCACCACCTGGGAGCCGACCGCGCCACAGCCCAGCACCGCCACCTTGAGTGCGCGCTTGTCACTGCGCTCGTTCATGAGACACCCACATCGCTCGCCAACAGGTCGGCCTCAGTCTCTCGTCGCAGCACGGTGAAAGTCTTCCCGTCCCGAACTCCGATCACCGGAGGACGCAGCGCGTGGTTGTAGTTGGAGGCCATGGATCTGCAGTAGGCACCGGTGCCCGGCACCGCCAGCAGGTCGCCGGGACGTACGTCGCCGGGCAGGAACTCGTCCTTGACCACGATGTCGCCGGCCTCGCAGTGCTTGCCCACGATCCTCGACAGGACGGGCGGGGACGCGGAGGCGCGCGAGGCGAGCGTCGCGGAGTAGTCGGCGTCGTAGAGGGCGGTGCGGATGTTGTCGCTCATGCCGCCGTCGACCGAGACGTAGGTCCGCACGACGCCGCCGTCGAGGGCCACCTGCTTCACGGTGCCCACATCGTAGACGGTGCACATCGCGGGTCCGACGATCGCGCGGCCGGGCTCGATCGAGAGCCGTGGCTCGGCGATCCCCAGCGCGCGGCACTCGTGCTCGACGATCTTGGTCATCTCGGTGGCGAGCTGCGCGGGGTCGGAGGGATCGTCCTGGGTCGTGTAGGCGATGCCGAAGCCTCCGCCGAGGTCCATCTCGGGCATCTCGACGCCGATCTCCTCGCCCACGGTGGCGTGGAGCGCGAGCACGCGGCGTGCTGCCACCTCGAAGCCGGAGGTGTCGAAGATCTGGCTGCCGATGTGGGAGTGCAGGCCCAGCAGCTGCAGCTCGGGGGCCTCGTGCACCACACGTACCGCCCGCAGGGCGTCACCGCTCGCGATGGAGAAACCGAACTTCTGGTCCTCGTGGGCGGTCGCGATGTACTCGTGGGTGTGGGCCTCGACGCCCGCGGTCACGCGGATCATCACGCCGGTGGTGCGCCCCCGCTCGCGAGCGACCGCGGTGAGGCGCTCGATCTCGTCGAACGAGTCGACGATGATCCGCCCGACCCCGAGCTCGACGGCACGCTCGAGCTCGCGGAGGCTCTTGTTGTTGCCATGGAACCCGATGCGCTCCATGGGGAAGCCGGCCCGCTCGGCGACGAGCAGCTCGCCGCCGGAGCAGACGTCGAGCGAGAGCCCCTCCTCGGCCAGCCAGCGCACGACGGTCGTGCAGAGGAAGGCCTTGCCGGCGTAGTAGACGTCGTAGGAGGAGAAGGCGTCGCGGAAGGCACGGGCCCGCGCGCGGAAGTCGGCCTCGTCCAGGACGTACGCCGGGGAGCCGTGCTCGCGGACCAGCTCGGGCAGTGCCACGCCCCCGACGGACAGGACGCCGTCGGTCTTGGTGGCCGTCTGCGACCAGAGCGGCGCGACGAGCTCGTTGGGGTCGCTCGGCTCACGCAGCCACGACGGGCCGCGCAGGGCGCCGTCGGCGTGCGCCCAGCCGGACGGGTGGGAGGTGGGCACGACTCACATCCGCTCGGGGGCGGAGACCCCGAGCAGGAACAGGCCGTTTCCGAGCACCACCCGGGTCGCGTCGACGAGCATCAGCCTCGCCCGGTGGAGGTCGCCGGTCTCCTCATCACCGCGCGGCAGCACCCGGCAGCTGTCGTAGAACCGGTGGTAGGTGCCGGCGAGCTCCTCGAGGTAGCGCGCGACCCGGTGCGGCTCGCGCAGCTCGGCGGCCGCCTTGACGACCCGCGGGAACTCCGCCAGCGCGCGGAGCAGCTCGCCCTCCTTCTCGTGGGTGAGCAGCTCGGGGTGGGACTCGGCCTCGATGCCGAGGTCGGCCGCGTTGCGCAGCAGGCTCGCGACCCGGGCGTGGGCGTACTGCACCGTGAAGACGGGGTTGTCGTTGGTCGCCTTGGCCCACAGGTCGAGGTCGATGTCGATGGGCGAGTCGGAGTGGTAGCGCGCCAGGGCGTAGCGGCTGGCGTCGACACCGATCGCGTCCACGAGGTCGTCGATCGACACGACCGTGCCGTTGCGCTTGGACATCCGCACCGGCTCGCCGTCGCGGAGCAGGTTGACCATCTGTCCGATCAGGATCTCGAGGTTCTTGCCCGGCTCGTCGCCGAAGGCCGCGCACATGGCGTTCATCCGGCCGACGTAGCCGTGGTGGTCGGCGCCGAGCATGATGAAGCAGCGGTCGAAGCCGCGCTCGCGCTTGTCGAGGTAGTAG